>JAGWPQ010000093.1 GCA_028877045.1 Bacteroidota bacterium
CTTTTGGTGTAGATGCAGTTGGTTTAATCGCAATCCTGAAAATTAATTCATTGCCATTGGTAATGCCGCCAACAACGCCACCGGCATGATTTGTTTTTGTTTTTCCATTGGCATCAATGATCGCATCATTGTGTTCGATGCCAAACATTTTTGCTGCATGAAAACCTGTACCAAATTCAACTCCGCGAACAGCAGGAATGGCAAACACGGCATGCGCAATTAAACTTTCAACGCTATCAAAAAATGGTTCACCTAAACCAATGGGCAAGCCCGAAACTTTACATTCAACAATGCCGCCGATCGAATCTTTTGCATCGATTGCTTTTTGTAATCCTGCTTCAATATTTGTTTCGCCACCAATTTCTAAAATGGTTGCTTCAACTTTTATTTCGTTCAATAATTTTTTTGCAATTACGCCGGCAGCAACAATGGCAACAGTCAATCTTCCGCTGAAATGCCCGCCACCTCTGTAATCTTCGTTGCCCGCAAATTTTTTACTCGCCACAAAATCAGCGTGACCCGGACGAGGAAAATCTCTTTGCTTTTCATAATCACCGCTGCGCGTATTATTATTTTCGAATAAAATTGTTAATGGGGCACCGGTTGTTTTATTATTGAAAACACCACTTTTAAAAATAGGCAGATCAGTTTCCTGTCGTGGTGTTGTTCCTTTTTGCGTACCGCCTTTTCTTCTTTCAATATCAATTAAAAAATCATCCACGCTTAAAGGCAATCCTGCAGGAATACCGTCAATATTAATTCCTACGCTTTCGCCATGCGATTCGCCAAAAATGTTTACACGAAATATGCGTCCGAATGAGTTCAAGGTTTATTGGTTTAATAGTTTATTTGTTTATCAGTTTATTGATCTGATAATTTTTTATTCCTATAAAGATACAGAAGCACCCAATAGTTTTATGTGTTCGTAAAAATTGGGATAAGATTTATTTATGGCATCTGCTTCTTCAATAATTGTTTCGCCTTCAGCCTTTAATGCAGCTACTGCACATGCCATAGCAATGCGGTGATCGTGGCGTGAATGCACCCTTGCACCTTTCACCGTATCACCGCCTTTTATCATCATCAGATCATCCTGCAATTCAATCTGCACGCCCATTTTGGCAAATTCATCCTGCAGTGTTAATGCACGGTTGCTTTCTTTATGCACTAATCTTGACACACCTTCGATGACAGTTGTTCCTTTGCAATAAGATGCTAATGCAACTAACGGCGGAAACAGATCGGGACAATCGGTTGCATTCAAATGAAACCCCCTAACCCCTAAAGGGGAGTTAGCAACATTTATTTCAGTATCGCTGATAGATAATGTACAACCGCAATCCTGTAATGCTTCAATGATTTTTTTATCAGCTTGAGTTGATTGAACATCTAACCCTTTTACAATAATATTTCCTGCAATGGCTCCCGCAACCAATAAAAATGCAGCGCCACTCCAGTCGCCTTCAACTGTGTAGTTGATTTGAGATTTGAGATTTGAGATTTGAGATTTCCGAAAAACAAATTCCTCGTAATTATTGTTTTCAGGAACATTCAAACCAAAATCATTCATCACTTTTAAAGTGAGGTCAACATAAGGTTTGCTTTTCAGATCTTTTACTGAAATGCTGACAGCATCAGTATTTGAAGCTGAGTATGCCATTAATAATCCTGTTAAAAATTGAGAACTCAATGATCCATCAATCTCAATATTCTTTGGTTGTAATGGTCCGGTAATTTGTAATGGAAGTTTTCCCTGATTGGAGTTTATCGCAACATTTAACTGTGGTAATATCTCATCAAAAAAATCCATCGGACGTTTTAATAAACTTCCTTCACCGTTGATGGTAACTTTATTTTTACACAATGCAACAATAGGAGTGAACATGCGAATGCTTAATCCGCTTTCGCCACAATTGATAGTTGATAGTCGGGAGTCGATAGTCTTGAGTTGTGAATGGATGATTGCATTTGTACTGTCAATCACCAATTCATCATTATTTATTTTTATTTCACAACCCATTTCTTTGATAATGCTTAAAGCTGCTTTATCATCATTCGATATACCCGGGTTTTGAATAACCGAAATTCCTTTTCGCACCAAAGCCGCTGCACATGCACGTTGCATGGAGCTTTTGGATGCAGGGGCATAAATATTTCCTGATAATGTTGATGGTTGTATTGTTACAATCATACCCAAATTGCTGAAGAAAATTTAAAGGTTGCTAATAATATTTTCGAGATCGGTTAATGGAATAGGCAATACAATCCCTTTACCAATTTTTTCCAATAAAATATAATTGATGTCTTTGCGCTCACGTTTTTTATCCATCTTCAAAACGGTCATCACTTTATTTTTATCGAAAGATGCATAAGTTGGCAAACCGTATTGTTCCAACACTTTTACAACAGCATCGGTTTGTTTAAACTTGAGTAATTGTTGCGAAATAACTGAAGCATAGGTCATGCCGATCGACACTGCCTGACCATGAAATAATTCGTATTGATTTTCTAAAGCATGGCCAAGTGTGTGACCATAATTCAGTAATCTTCTTTCGCCTTTTTCGAACTCATCATTCTGCACAACTTTTATTTTAAGCTTCGCATTTCGTTCAATCAACTGCGATAATAATTTTTTATTGCGTTGGATCTTCTGCAAATTATTTTGTTCCAGAATTTTAAACATCGCAGCATCTTTAATGCAGGCATGTTTAATGATTTCGGCAAAGCCATTGCTCCATTCCGCATCAGGTAAGGTTTTCAGCAGACTAACATCGTACAATAAAAAGTTAGGCTGGCGAATAATACCCACCATATTTTTATAAACACCAACATCAATTCCATTCTTGCCACCAATGCTTGCATCAACCATCGCCAACAAAGTTGTTGGCACAAAACCAAACGAAATGCCACGCATATAAATGGCTGCAACATATCCGGTGATGTCGGTAATGACACCGCCGCCAACACCAATTAAAGTTGTTTTACGGTCGGCATTTAATTCAATTAATTGTTGAATGACTGAATCAACAGTTGCCTGCACTTTAAACTCTTCACCTGCATTTAAAACAATGGTATTCCAGCCTTTGAATTTAGAAGTGTGCTTATCGAAAATATTTTGATCGGTAATAATGATGGCATGCTGTTGCGAAACAATTTCTTTGAGTTGCTTGAATGCCGCATCGAAATAACAATCGGTTGATGCAGTTGAGAATTTGAATGTTTGCTTTTTCATAACGTCGACCGTCGACCGTCCACAGCCGACAGATTAAAAGCAGTCAACGGTTGACAGTCGACCGTTGACGGTGGACTGCTTATGAATTAAATATTTTATTTTGATGATTGATACTTTCCATGTGTACCGCATCGAAATATTTTGTGATGAACTCTTTGCTCAATCCTAATTTATCGCCTTTTGCAAAAGCTCTTTCCAAAATTTCGTTCCAGCGTGTTGTTTGCAAAATGGTGATATTGTTATCTTTTTTATACTGACCGATTTTTTCTGCGATCTTGATACGTTGCCCGAGGATCTGCATCAACTCATCATCGAGATGATTGATTTGCTGACGCAATTTTTCCAATGCTGCATGATATTCTTCAGAAGCTACATCCTCTTTTCTCCAATGAATGCTGCCGATCATTTCGCCCAAGCGTTCAGGAGTAACCTGTTGTTTGGCATCGCTCCATGCTTTATCGGGATCGATATGGCTTTCGATAATCAATCCGTCGAAATCCAGATCAATTGCTTTTTGTGCAACATCCAAAAGCATGTGTCTGTTACCGCAGATATGCGAAGGATCATTGATCAACATCATCTCAGGATATCTTCTTTTCATTTCAATCGCCAGGTGCCACATAGGTGCATTGCGATATTCGGTATTACCGTAAGAACTGAAACCGCGATGGATCAATCCAATATTTTTTATACCTGCTTTTGCAACACGTTCCAAGGCGCCGATCCATAATTCAAGATCGGGATTAATTGGATTTTTTATTAATACAGGAACATCGGCACCACGCAATGCATCGGCTACATCCTGCACGCTGAAAGGGTTTACCGTGGTACGTGCACCGATCCACAAAACATCAACACCAAAATGCAAAGCATCTTCAACCTGTTTGCCGGTAGCCACTTCAACAGTTACAGGCAGACCTGTCAACTCTTTTGCTTTTTGCAACCAGGGCAACCCTTTGGTACCAATGCCTTCGAAACTTCCGGGGCGGGTACGTGGTTTCCAAATGCCTGCACGCAGCATATCAACTTTACCTGTTGCCGCCAATCCTTTTGCAGTAGCTAATACTTGTTCTTCTGTTTCGGCACTGCAGGGACCGCTGATAATGAGTGGACGTTTATTCCACACATCAAGAATGTTTTGTTTTTGTTCGAGAGTCTGTTCCATTAGCATGTATATTTTATAAAATTGTTTATTACTGATTCAATAATTCTTCTACTTCATTTAATAATACAGGGATATCTTTCATAATTATTTTCCAGATAATTGTATTGTTTATATTATCGTAAGCATGAATAATTTTGTTACGCAAATCCACAATAATTCTTGCATAGCTTAATTGAATTAATGGATTAATATTTAATAATTTACTTGTTGCTTCGCCAATAATTTCCAACTCTCTTTCAACAGCACGACGTTTGGTTTTATTTGATTTATATTCCTCAAACACTCTTCTTCCTTCCAAATGTTCATCAATAGAAATAATAGAACTTTGAATGTCAGTTAATAATTTTTTTTCTTCCACATTCATACTACCTGCATTTTGTGACTGTTAATACTTTGAATTAAATATGGATTTTTTAAAGTTTCTTCGGCTGTTAAATCAACTTCTCTTTTCAATAAATCCTGTAAATCGTGCATCAATGCAAAATAATTATTGGCATACGTTTCGTAATGCATATCATCCGGGAATTTTATTATAAAATCAACATCACTTTTTTCATTCATAGATCCTTTTACAGCACTGCCAAAAGCATATGCCCGTTCAACGCCATACTGCTTCATAAGGTGTTGAATTTTTTGTAAATTTTTTGTGATGATGTTATCCATTATAAACATTTTTATTATCTGCTGTTGGCATCATTCATTCTTATTTTTCTGCCGCGATAATTTTTACCATCAATGCTCTTCACCATTTTATCGGCAACCGAACGATCAACTTCTACCCAGCTGTTCATTTCTTTCATATCAATTCTTCCCAACACATCTTTTCTCAGATCGCTCATGTCTAAAATGAATTGCAAGAAGCTTGCTTTATAAAAACCATCTTTTGTGCCAAGATTTACAAACAATCTTGCGAAATCACCGCCGGTATTGTATTGCTGACGACCTGCATCTCTGCTGCCCACTCTGCCACCATCTCTTCTTCTGTCGAACGATTGTCCGTCGCGTGATGAAATATCTTTTCTTTCTCTGCGCACATCTCTCAAATTCAGATCACCTGCATTTTCATAATATTTCAGGAAGCGGTCGAATTCCATTGC
>JAGWPQ010000094.1 GCA_028877045.1 Bacteroidota bacterium
ATCTGTTTTCAATTCAGAATATCTTGATGCAATAAAAAATAATGGAATGTATGCAGGGCCGCTCCAATGCGGCAATGTCGGATTAAAAGCCGAAATGGTCCAGAACAACAATATCATTGGCACACTCATGCACAATAACCAGATATTGGTGATTGATGAAAAAATGTTTTTATTGCGAATCAAATAAATGATAGAGATGATAATTAAAATGAAAATGATCGGATTTTGATACGCAAACTCTCCAAGTATTTCACGAATCAATGAATCAATCTCTATCTGATGATGTGTTACTCTTCCCGAATGAAATTTATAAGTAATAAAATTGTTCTGAATATTCCAGAATAAAATGGGCAATACACAAATCGCTGAAACAATTATTGCAACATACAATCGCCAGTTCGATAACCATTTTATTTTTTTGATGAGAATAAATAATCCAAATCCAACCCACAAATACAAACCATGTACTTTACTTAACGCTGCCAGTCCGATCATCAATCCCAGCATCAACCATATCCATGTTTTTTTATCTTCTTCATTAAATAAAATGCGGCTCATTAAGTACAGAGAAGCTGTCCAGAAGGGCATTTGCGGCGAATCCGGCAAAATAAATAATCCGGCAATGATTCCTGTATAAACCGAAAAATTATAGATCAATGCAGCATACCAGCCTGTTTTTTCGGTGCTGATCATTTTTCCCGTTTCAAAAATAAAATAAGTTGAAACAGCACAACCAATGATGGCGCCCAAGCGCATCGAAACTTCATTCAGCCAAAATAAATTAATGGTAGTGATCCTGATCAACCAGCCAATCATTCCGGGATGATCGAAATGATTCCAATCGGGTTGCAAAGCATAGGTATAATAATACACTTCATCATTTCCCAATTCAATCAATCCTGCAATGATTAATTTAAACAAAGCTGTAAAAAGCAGAAGGTAAAATAAACGTTGTCTGTAATTCACTTTCATAACATCTGATTCCATCACAGAATAAAACAAGTAAAGTATTTTTTATTTTCTTTCCAACAACCAACGCACCGCCAGTTCATATCCTTTTAAACCCAGACCAATGATACTTCCTGCAGCTTTTGCAGAAACATGAGATATTTTTCTGAAATCTTCTCTTGCATGAACATTCGAAATATGCACTTCAACAACAGGCGTTTTTATTGCAGCAATGGCATCACCAATGGCAACCGAAGTATGCGTGTAACCACCCGGATTTAAAACAATGCCATCAAACTCAAAACCTGCACGTTGCAATTCGTTGATCAATTCGCCTTCCACATTACTTTGAAAATAAGTTAAGGTTATGGCAGGAAATAAATTTTGCAGCTGCTTAAAATATTCATCAAACGATAAATTACCGTACACATCCGGCTCACGTTTACCGAGCAAATTCAAATTAGGTCCGTTGATGATGGCGATTTTCATAACACGAATTACATGATTTTTTATGAATGATGAAGATAAGATTTTTATTACTGTATTTTTAATGATACCGGCAGTTGTTTTTCATGGCATCGCCTGTTGCCACGCTCGGTTCAAAGTTCCTCTTTCATGGCAGCAATGCGTGGCAGCTTGTACTGAGCTTGGCGAAGTATCACAATCCTTTCATCGTTCGGTTATAAATTGAGCAAAAAAATATCCGAAGTTAAGATAACTTCGGATATTTTTATTTCGCAATAATTAATTATTCAATCAAAATTAATTTTTCATCATCTTCACAAAATCATCAAATAAATATCTGCTGTCGTGCGGTCCCGGTGTGGCTTCCGGATGATATTGCACACTGAATGCATTCTTATCTTTTAAACGAATTCCTTCAATACTTTCATCATTCAAATTAACATGTGTTATTTCAACATTTGCATGTTTGCGCACTGCATCAGGATCAACACCAAAACCGTGATTCTGTGTTGTTATCTCACATAATCCGGTAATAATATTTTTAACAGGATGATTTAATCCTCTGTGTCCATGGTGCATTTTAAATGTTGGAATATCATTTGCCAATGCCAGCAACTGATGCCCTAAACAAATACCAAACAAAGGTTTATTTTCAGCTAAGATTCCTTTGATGGTTGTAATTGCAAAAGGCAATGCAGCAGGATCGCCGGGGCCATTGGAAAGAAAATATCCATCAGGATTAAATTCTTTTAACCGGCTCAGCGATGTATTGGCCGGATGCACTCTAACATGCGCACCACGTTCAACCAAACAATTCAAAATATTTTTCTTGATGCCAAAATCCAGCACCGCAACTTTTAAAGTTGAATTAGGATCACCCAATTCATATTCTTCTGTTGTGCTTACACCACTTGCTAAATCGAGTCCGTCCATATCCGGACATTTTGCCAACTCAGATTTTAATTTTTCAATATCAGTAATTTCGGATGAAATGATGCAATTCATGGCACCTTTTGTACGCACATGTGTTACCAAAGCCCTGGTATCAACATCTTCAATAGCAACAATATTATTTGCGATCAAATACTCATTCAAAGAACCTTTCGCCTGAAAGCGGCTGAATTGTTCTTCCAAATTTCTTGCGATCAAGCCACGGATTTTTACAGTATCGCTTTCTACATCTGCATCTTTCACACCATAGTTACCGATATGAACACTATTCATGATCAATATCTGTCCGGTATAACTTGGATCAGTAAATACTTCCTGATAGCCTGTCATGCCTGTATTAAAACATAATTCTCCTGTAGTGGTACCGATCTTTCCAAAAGCCTGTCCGTAAAAAACATGACCGTCTGCTAACAATAAAATTGCGGGTTGTGTTGTATGCGTCATTATTGATTATTCTTTTTATTTTGCTGCAAAGTAAAAAAGGCAAGACCAATAAGTCTTGCCTTTGTATAATAAACTTTTCAACATTTAATTTATTCTGCTGTTTTTTCTTCGGTTGATGGTGTAATTTCTTCAACTTTTGCTTCTTCAACAGTGTCGGCAACTTTCTTGGCGCGACCGCGGCGAGTTTTTTTAGCAGGTTCAGCAGATGTTGCTGCAGTCTTGCCATAAATTTCATTGAAGTCAACCAATTCGATCATTGCTTTTTCACCGTTATCACCGGGGCGAATGCCTAACTTAATAATTCTTGTATATCCACCGGGGCGAGAAGCGATCTTTGGTCCAACCACAGTAAACAATTCTTTTGTTGCTTCTTTATCCTGCAAATGGCTGAAGATAATTCTGTGCTGATGACTGATCTGTTCTTTAGTTTCGCCTTTCTTGGTTTTAGTCAATAAAGGTTCAACATAAGTGCGCAAAGCTTTTGCTTTTGCCAATGTTGTAACGATTCTTTTGTGAACGATCAATTGACTGGCTAAGTTGCTCAGTAACGCTTCTCTGTGGGCTTTCTTACGGCCCAGGTTGTTGATTTTGTCTCCGTGACGCATGACTTTTAATTTTAAAACTTATACCGTGTCAGGAATTATAAGTTTGTTATACAATACCACATCGTTATCCCTTTTGGGTGATGGGTTTAATTATCTAAATTATCTAATCCTAATTTTTGCAAATCCATTCCAAAACTTAATCCTCTTTCAGTTAAAACCTGTTCGATTTCTGAAAGTGATTTCTGTCCGAAGTTTCTGAACTTCATCAGATCTTCTTGTTCGTATTGAACCAATTCGCTCAAACTATTGATCTTAGCGGCTTTCAGGCAATTGAATGCACGAACCGAAAGATCTAGATCTTCCAATGGTGTTTTCAATACTTTGCGTAATTGCAATATTTGTTCATCAACAACATCTTCTTTCTTATCTTCTTTATTATCGAAAGTGATGTTTTCGTCGGTGATGATCATCAAATGCTGGATCAAAATACGTGAAGCTTGTTTAACAGCATCTTCAGGATGAATAGTACCATCAGTTGCAACTTCAAGAACTAATTTTTCGTAGTCAGTTCTTTGTTCTACACGATAGTTTTCAATTGAATATTTTACATTCTTGATCGGTGTATGAATTGAATCGATTGAAATAAATCCAAACGGCGCTTCTTTCAATTTATTTTCTTCTGCAGGAACATAACCACGGCCTTTAGAAATGGTTAATTCGATTTCGAATTTTGCAGAAGGATCTAAAGTACAGATCACTAATTCAGGATTCATTACCTGAAAACTTTGAGAAGCTTCAGTGATCTGACCTGCATTAAATTCTGTACGTCCTTTTACAGATAACACAACTTTTTCGCTGGTCACATCATGTTCAACATGTTTCTTAAAACGAACTTGTTTCAGATTAAGAATGATTTCAGTAACATCTTCTGTGATGCCTTTGATTGTTGCAAACTCATGATCAACACCTTCAATCTTAATGCCTGTAATAGCATATCCTTCTAAACTATTCAACAATACTCTGCGTAAAGCATTACCGATTGTTAAACCGTAACCCGGTTCAAGCGGACGGAATTCAAATAATCCTTCAAAATCTGTTGCTTTCTGTAAAACGATTTTGTCTGGTTTCTGAAAGTTTAATATGGCCATATTAAAACTTGGTTTTTATTTTTAATCTCCAAACCCACATGAGGTTTAAAGTAAATTTATTTTTATGATACCAACTGCTGTGCAGCTATTTTGCTTCTGTTGCGTCGCACTCTTCAACTGTAAGAATGCTATTCAGCTTATTTAGAGTACAACTCTACGATCAATTGTTCCTTGATATTTTCAGGAACACTTTCTCTTTCAGGGAAAGTAATGAAAGTACCTTTCTTCTCAGTTTCATTCCAATCCAACCAAGTGAATTTTGGATTCTTGCCACGAGTTTTACTTGTGATAGAAGAATTGTGTTCGCTCTTGGGTTTGTAAGCAATCACATCACCCGGTTTGCAAGAGTATGAAGGAACATTCATAGTTTCTCCGTTTACAGTAATATGTTTATGCGCAACTAATTGTCTTGCTTCAGGGCGTGATGCAACTAAACCTAAACGATATATTGTGTTGTCCAAACGAGCTTCTAATAACTTAATTAAGTTTTCACCCGTAACACCCTTTAAACGTGAAGCTTCTTCAAAAGTTTTGCGGAACTGGCGTTCCAATACACCGTAAGTATATTTTGCTTTTTGCTTTTCTTTCAACTGTACAGCATACTCACCAAGAGTTTTACGTTTTTTTGCTGCACCATGTTGGCCCGGAGGGTTACTGTTTTTGTCTAACCATTTTCCATTGCCTAAAATAGGCTCACCGAATTTTCTTGAGATTTTGGTCTTTGGACCTGTGTAACGTGCCATAATTTTTTATAATTTGATTTTTTGGTGACGATGAATAATCATTAAAAATCTAAAATCGATTATCCACCCTTTTATAAATAATGGAAGTTGACCATTGTCAAAATCCAAGGTTATACTCTTCTCTTTTTAGGAGGACGGCAACCATTGTGCGGTAAAGGGGTAACATCTTTAATGGAAGTTACTTCAATACCATTTTGAGAAATAGAACGGATAGCGCCTTCTCTTCCTGAACCGGGTCCTTTTACATAAACATCAACACGTTTCAAACCTGCATCTACAGCCACTTTTGCGGCATCAGCAGCAGCCATTTGTGCAGCATATGGTGTGTTCTTTTTAGAACCTCTGAATCCCATTTTGCCTGCAGATGACCAACTGATAACCTGACCTTGTTTGTTTGTAAACGAAACGATAATGTTGTTGAAAGTAGCATTGATACGAACTTCGCCTGCCGCATCAACTTTTACTACTCTTTTTTTAGCAGCGGTTTTTGCGCTGTTTTGTGCTTTTGCTGTTTTAGCCATAATTCTTTTTTGAGGTAATCTTTCTTTTAAAATACTTGCTCCTCCTTCCCCGCTTCAGCGGGATTATCCGGCAGCTTTATAAAAAACCAAAAGCTCGTAGCAATCTGCTATGAGCTCAGGGCTTAATTTTTTATTTCTTAGGTGCCTTCTTTTTACCGGCAACTGTTTTACGTTTCCCTTTTCTGGTACGACTGTTAGTTTTAGTACGCTGGCCACGAACAGGTAATCCTTTTCTGTGACGAAGACCACGGTAACAAGCGATATCCAATAAACGCTTAATACTCATTTGCACTTCGCTGCGCAATTGACCTTCCACTTTAAACTCACTTGAAATTATATTACGGATAGCACCCTGCTCTTCATCATTCCACTCATTAACTTTTTTATCAAAGTCAACTCCAGCTTTGGTTAAAATATATTGAGCAGTTGAACGTCCAATACCATAAATATAGGTAAGACCAATTTCACCTCTTTTATTCTTTGGTAAGTCAATACCGGCAATACGAGCCATATTTAAATTTTAGTTTTTATTACAAATGTTTAATTAACCCTGGCGTTGTTTAAAGCGAGGATTCTTCTTGTTAATTACATAAAGCTTTCCTTTTCTCTTCACAATCTTGCAATCCACACTACGCTTTTTAATAGCAGCTCTAACTTTCATGAGTTTATTTTTTATCGCGTTTTGCTTTCGGCGTTATGCTTTAAGCGTAATTTATTTGTATCTGAAAATAATTCTTCCCCTGCTCAAATCGTATGGACTCATCTCAACCCCCACTTTATCGCCTGGTAAAATCCGGATGTAGTGCATCCTCATTTTACCTGAGATGGTGGCCAATATTTCGTGACCGTTTTCTAACTTAACTCTGAACATAGCGTTACTTAACGCTTCCAGAATAGTGCCATCTTGTTTAATCAGCGGTTGTTTAGACATACA
The DNA here is from genome assembly GCA_028877045.1 of Bacteroidota bacterium. GTDB lineage: Bacteria > Bacteroidota > Bacteroidia > Chitinophagales > Chitinophagaceae > CAIQDX01. The sequence continues at coordinate 6,700 of JAGWPQ010000094.1, forward strand.
ATTTTTGGGGCTGCAAAGATATTAGAATGCAACCGAAATATGAAAAATTAGTGAAAAAAAATATCGATTTTGTGGAAAATAACAGCCATCTCAATGCCAACAAGGCTTTCGGATGTTTGAAAATACCCAAAATCTATAAAAATTTACCCGTAAAGCTGGCTGCATTCTTTTTTAAATCCTTTGGTATTCCGGAAAATACCAATTCACCGCCCATGTCTCCCGCTTCGGGGCCAAGATCAATTACCCAGTCAGCACACTTAATTACATCAGTATTGTGCTCAATCACAATTAACGAATGCCCCTGTTCAATTAATGCGTTGAATGAAGCAAGTAATTTTTTTATGTCGTGAAAATGCAAACCTGTGGTCGGCTCATCAAAAATAAATAAAATGTGTCCGTGACCCTTTCCTTTACCGAGAAAACTGGCCAGTTTTACACGCTGCGCTTCACCACCGGATAAAGTGTCTGAAGATTGTCCCAATTTAATATATCCCAATCCTACACTTTGCAAAGGCATGATGGCATTGCGGATATTTTTTTCATCCTCGAAAAAATCTATGGCTTCATCAACACTCATTTCCAAAACATCGAACACCGATTTATTTTTATACTGAACTTCCAGCACTTCATCTTTAAATCTTTTTCCGCCACAAACTTCACAAGTCAAATGCACATCAGCCAGAAACTGCATTTCTACAACTTGTTCTCCTTCGCCTTTGCAGGCATCGCATCTTCCGCCATCAACATTAAAAGAAAAATGTTTGGGCTGAAAGCCGCGCAATTTCGACAGCGGTTGTTTTGCAAATAAATCCCTTATCTCGTCATATGCTTTTATATATGTGATGGGGTTACTGCGCGATGATTTACCAATCGGATTTTGATCGATCATTTCTATCTGAGAAATATAATCAACATCACCGCTGATGGTTTTATGAAAACCGACTTTCTCGGCAAACTCGCCTTTTATTTTTTGTAATGCCGGATATAAAATTTGTTTTACCAAAGTTGTTTTACCGCTTCCACTCACACCGCTCACCACACATAAAACATTCAATGGAAATTGCACATCGATATTCTTTAAATTATTTTGCCTTGCACCTTCAACAGAAATACTTCTGTTCCATTTGCGAATAGTTTTAGGAACTTCGATTTGCAATTCTCCTTTCAAATATTTTCCGGTCAAACTTTTTTCGTTCGCAATCAATTCATCATAATTACCAACAGCTACAACCTCACCGCCAAGATGCGATGCCAGAGGTCCCATATCAATTATATAATCCGCTTCACGCATCATCATTTCATCATGTTCAACAACAACAACAGTATTACCTAAGTCGCGTAAATTTTTTAATACAGCAATTAATCTTTTTGTATCGCGTGAATGCAATCCGATGGATGGCTCATCTAAAATATATAACGAGTTGGTAAGGTTAGAACCCAGGCTGCGAGTAAGTTGTATACGTTGACTTTCACCACCGCTTAACGAATTTGCCAAACGATTTAAAGTAAGATAACCCAAACCCACGTCGATCAATGTTTGAATACGTTGATGTATCTCAATTAAAATTCTTTTTGCAATTTGTTTTTCGTGATCACTCAATTTCAAATTATCAAACCATACCTGCAAATCTTTTACCTGCATTTCGCACAAATGACCAATGTGTTTTTCGCCAACCCTAACATACAATGCCTCTTTGCGCAAACGATAACCATTGCAATCGTGGCAAATTGTTCGGCCACGATAACGACTTAATAAAACACGATATTGAACTTTGTATAAATTGGCTTCAACCTCTTTGAAAAAAGCATCAATGCCCTGTGCATTGCCAACGCCTTTCCAAAGTTGTTGATATTGTTCATCAGTTAAATCTGCAACAGGTTTATGAATCGGGAAACCTTTTGCATGTTTAATGAACTGATCTTTCCATGCACTCAACTTCTCTCCTTTCCACGGTGCAACCGCATTTTCATAAACGCTTAATCTTTTATCGGGAATAACTAAATCGGCATCAATACCCAACACCTGACTGAAACCTTCGCAAGTTGGACAAGCGCCAAAAGGATTATTGAATGAAAATAAATTGGGTACAGGTTCTTCGAACTGAATACCATCCAATTCAAATTTATTACTGAAGTGAATTAATTTTTCTCCATCCACTTCAACATACATTTCGCCTTCGCCTTCATAAAATGCGATGCCGATTGAATCGCTTAAACGATGTAAATCATCTTCATCAAAATCTTTCACAATCACACGGTCAATTAAAATGTGAGCAGTGAGTCGTGAATCGTGAGTTGTAAGTTTTGCTTTTAAATCTTTATCATTCAATTCAAGCAATTCTTCGATTCGAAAAATTTCTTTGTTCGAATAAATTCTGCTGAATCCTTTCTGCATTAAAATATTCAACTCTTCTTTTGTATCGCGTTTTGCATGCTGTTTAAAAGGAACAAGGATAACAACTTTAGTTCCTTTCTTCATTTGCCGAATTGCATTCACCACATCAGTCACATCATCTTTTTTTACCTCTCTTCCGCTGATGGGTGAAATAGTTTTACCTGCACGTGCAAATAATAATCGCAGGTAATCATAAATTTCTGTCATGCTGCCCACGGTGCTGCGTGGCGTTCTTGTAATAACTTTTTGTTCGATGGCAATTGCCGGGCACAAGCCTTTTATATAATCAACATCAGGCTTTACCATGCGTGCCATGAACTGACGGGCATACGCACTTAAACTTTCTGCATAGCGGCGCTGACCTTCGGCAAACAATGTATCGATGGTTAATGACGATTTACCGCTGCCGCTAACTCCTGTTACAACAATTAATTTATTGCGCGGAAATTCAACCGTAACGTTTTTTAAATTATGCGTTCTGGCACCCTTCACAACAATATTATCGGAAGGATGCGGCTTTGATTTTTTAACTGCTTTTTCTTTCGTTATCATTTACGCAACAAATAAACAGAAAATAAGTGGTTATGTTTAAACTGCGTTTTTAAGAATGTGGATATTGTTGAGCATCATAAATATTTTTCAACAACATTATAAAAACACACTTAGTTGTAAAAAACAAAGTTACTTTCAATATGAGAATTGAAATTAGTTGTAATGGTATTTTTTTATCATCACACAGTTTTGGTTTTCGCTATCCAATTATCCTATCATTTTTGAAGCTTTTTTCAAAAAACCTAAGCACTATGGAAACGATGCAACAGGCATTGGATACTGATTTAATCCGTGCGTTTCAGGAAGGCAATCAACAAGCCCTTGAAACTCTTATCAATCGATACAAAGAGAAAATATTCTCTTCGATATTCTTTTTGGTAAAGGATAAATATTTGGCTGAAGATCTGTTTCAGGAAGTATTTATTAAAGTGATCGATACCTTAAGAAGTAATCGTTACAACGAAGAAGGAAAATTCCTGCAATGGGCATTGCGCATTTCGCATAATTTATGTGTTGATTATTTCAGAAAAATCAAACGTACCAAAATCATTTACAGCGGCGACGATAAAAATATTTTTGAAGTGATCAATGTTAACAACGAAACTGCCGATACTAAATTTGTGCAGGGACAAAGTCACGACAAGATCCGCAGCATGCTCGAACAATTGCCCGAAGAACAACGCGAAGTAATTGTGCTGCGCCATTATGCCGAAATGAGTTTTAAAGAAATTGCAGCCATCACCAACACCAGCATCAACACGGCTTTGGGAAGAATGCGTTACGGCTTGATCAATTTAAGAAAGATGATGATCGAAAATCAAATTGCGTTATAACGATTGCCTGCTTAGAATAAAATCAATGATCCCTTCAAATGTTGAAGGGATTTTTTTGTTGCCAGCTTTTGTATTTCATAGCATCGGCTGTTGCCCCTGATTCTTTCAGTAAAAGAATCGCACACTTGTACTGAAGAATAGCTATGAGCTGCAAGCATTTGCTCGAAGCTCATGCTCGCTCCTCTCGTAGCTCAGAACGTACAAGTGTGCGACGCAACAAAAGCTAAATTGAAATACAACAGCCGGCAACAAAAAAATACTTTACTTTTTATCAAACGCTTGCTTGCCACACTGCAACCATGATCTAAATTCTTTTGCATCGGGCGTATAACCAACAGGATTATTCATTAATTGCTGCTGCGTGTTTAAAATAACGTACAATGGTTGTGTAACCTGATTAAAATTCTCTGCTTCAAACGTTGCCCATTTATCGCCGATGGTTATAATTTCTTTTTTGCTGCCATCTTTTGTGGTGTAAGTAAATCTTTGTTCGATGGGTAAATTTTCTTTGTCATCAACATACAACGAAACCAAAATATAATTTTCGCGGATGTAATTATATACTTCAGGATTGGTCCAAACATTTTCTTCCATCTTTCGGCAATTCACGCAAGCCCATCCTGTAAAATCAATCAGTAACGGTTTGTTTTGTTCTTTCGCTAATTGCAAAGCCTTATCAAAATCATTGACCACATTTGCTTCCAATCCTTTTTCTCGAACATTACTTTTTCCGTAAATGCTGTAATGCGACGGTGGCGGAAACCCGCTCAGCAGCTTAAGATTAGCATATTTGGTAGAAGTAAGTCCCGGAATTAAATACAGGGTAAATAAAAATGCCAATACACCAACAAATTTTCTTGCATTAGTAATCTTCATTCCTATATAATCGTGTGGTAACCGAAGAATACCAAAGAGGTATAAAGTTAATCCTGTGCCTACTAAAATCCATAATGCAAAGAACGTTTCCCGTTTTATCAGTCCCCAATGCATTACCAGATCAGCATTCGATAAAAATTTAAATGCCAATGCTACTTCTACAAATGCCAAAACCTTTTTAACAGTATCTAACCAACCACCACTTTTTGGTAATGAATGCAACCAGTTTGGAAAGATGGCAAATAATGCAAACGGTAATGCCAATGCCAAACCAAAACCTGCCAAGCCACTTGTTAATTGCCATGCACCGCCGCTTAACGAACCAACTAACAGCGTACCTAAAATCGGGCCTGTGCAAGAAAAAGAAACGATGGCCAATGTTAATGCCATGAAGAAAATACCACCTACACTTGTTAATCCGCTTTTCGAATCGGCCTTGTTTGCAAAACCGCTTGGTAATGTAATTTCAAAAAAACCGAAAAAAGAAATAGCAAATACAATGAAGATGATGAAGAAAATAATATTCAGCCACGAGTTGGTAGAAATATTATTAAACACTTCGGGTTGCACATTGCCCAGCACATGAAACGGTACACTTGCCAAAACATAAATTAAAAAAATAAAAAATCCGTATAAAGCCCCATTGCGGATGGCCTGTTTATGATTTTGCGAACGCTTTGTAAAAAACGAAACCGTAACCGGTATCATCGGAAATACGCATGGCGTAAGCAACGCAATCAATCCGCCGAGAAAGCCAAGGAAAAAAACAGATAATAAACCATTGTTTCCCGAATTGTTCTTTGTACCGCAGTCATTTACCGGATGATCAATATCAATAGATGCTAATTTTATTTTTTGCGCATTATTCAATACTGCAATGCCCCCTTCTAAATTCACTTCAAAGGCTTGTGATGATTGTTGGAATTCATCATTCTTACCCAATGAGGAATTAATTGTTCCTTTCAGCTTTGCAGGAATAAACCCGTTAATTTTTATTTGCTGAATTACCGTGACCGTTTTTGTAAAAACATTAACTTTTTTAAAAATTACATCACTAATTATTTCAGGAGAATGATCGAATGACGGATCATTTATTTCTTTTGCATTTTCGTACTCGAAAGAAAACTTTACCGATTCCAATTCTTTTACCGCAGGATTGATGCCGTATAAATGCCAGCCCTCTTTTATTTTTCCAACAGCTTTTATTTCGTAAACACTGTCTTTTATTTTTGTCGACTGAACAGAAAAACTTACCAAACTATCTGTTTGTGCAAGTGCAAATGCAGCAATAAAAAAAATGAAAGAAAAACTTATAAGAAATTTTTTCATGCCAGCTGATTTAATAAGCTTTTCACAAATATCAAAATACTAGTTGTATAAAAATGTGCGTTATATCACAATTCGACTCTTTGCAGAAAATCTCTGGTCGTCACAAAAAATAAGTTCAGAAAAAAAATTATTGCAATTTTATTTCGAATGGTCTCTTGGTCGGTGGCAAACATTGTTCATCGTTGCAAACCATATATTCTACATTTCCTGAAATACTTGTTTTTACTTTTGCTTTTAATTTTACAGTTTGCACAAACTGCACACCGTTTGAAAAATATAAAACCTCCGATTTAAAATTGGGATCAAATACTTTTTCTAATTTCCCCAATTCTTTTGCTTTGCCATCGATCGTTACCAAAGGATTGGGTTTGAAAGTAAATTTAGTTGGCACAGGTCCTTTGCCAGTGAATTGCGAATAAATATGCCATGGCTGCTGAACAGTTGCAGTAATAACTAACTCATAAACTCCACTAGATATTTTTTTGCTTTCATACTTCCATCCAACCGGATCTTTTGGTTGGGTAAAAGCAAAAACTGTTATGATTAAAGTGATAAATAAAAAGAATAATTTTTTCATTTTTTAATTTTTAATTCAATCCTAAAATTTCAAATACTTTTTTCCCATCAATATTATTTAACGCTGATGATGTTGCTCTTTCCGGATGCGGCATCATTCCAAAAACATTCCCTTTACTATTACGGATGCCTGCAATATTCCTTACAGTTCCGTTGGGATTATATTTTTCATCAATCATTCCATGTTCATCGCAATAACGAAAAAGGATCTGACCATTTGCTTCCAACTGATCCAATAATTTTTCATCGGCATAAAATCTGCCATCGCCATGTGCTATCGGAATCTTTAATGGTTCGCTTTTATCAGTCTTGATAAAAACGTTTTTGCAAGCAAACTGTTGCTGCGCATTGGGCAATAAAACACCGGGCAACAAATGGCTTTCGCATAAGATCTGAAAACCGTTGCAAACGCCCAATACTTTACCGCCCTTGTTTGCAAATTCTATCACGCTTTGCATCATGGGGCTGAACCTTGCAATGGCACCGCAACGCAGGTAATCGCCATACGAAAAACCGCCGGGTAAAACAATGCAATCGTCGGTAGTAAACATGCTCAGATCTTTATCCTTATGCCAAAGCATGATCACTTCTTTGTTCAAATCTTTTTGCAGGGCATCCTGCATATCTCTGTCGCAATTAGAGCCGGGAAAAACTACTACGCCAAATTTCATATTTAAAATGTTATGCGGTAAAGGTAATATCAGCAAA
>JAGWPQ010000013.1 GCA_028877045.1 Bacteroidota bacterium
CGGCAGCAAATCCGGGAGTAGCATCGACTAAGCCGGTACCATAACTGGCAAACATATCTGTTTCATAATCCTGCCATTGGTTACCCACCATTGCCCGTACAGAAAAATCATTGAATTTTTTGTTGGCAGTTAAATTAATGGTATGATTATATCCTTTATATGTCCTCCAGTAGTTATCCAATGAACCTCTTGCTGAATAAGCAGTTGCTCCTGAACCAATTGGAGCAGCAGACTGAGGATCCATAAATTCATATCCCTGAGTTTTATATGTATCATAACCAAATCTGCCTGAAGCAGTTAACCAGGGTGTCAGATACATATTAATTCCCAATGTAGCTATCCATCTTGCAACAGTTTCGCTGCTATGATTAAACATTACATTAAACATTGGGTTATCAGTAGTTTCACCTGTACTGCCGGCTACATAAATTTGTTCTTTGTTCCCGTTAGCATCCAGGTAATTATTGATATCATAATTAATTGGCCATGCTAAAAGATCAAGATAATATCCACCTGCACCGCGTAATGGTTTTTCGTTTACAGTATGTGTGTACGAAAGTGTTGGTGTCAACTCAATTAATTTTCCGATTTTAGTAGTATTGGCAATACGGAAATTTTCTTTTTCATAAGAATTTCTTGGGATCACACCATTTTGATTGAAATACGAACCTGATACTCTAAAGCTCGAAACTTTATTTCCAAAATCTAATCCTAGGTTATGTGTTTGAGAAAAACCTGTTCTGAAGAAACTATGCAGGTTATCAAATTTTTTAATACCTGATGGATAAGCCGGACCATAATAAATAAATGAATTTGAAGAAGCAGTACCGCTACTTCCTGGCGAATAGTCATTATTTATCTGCGGGAAACGTGTTACTTCCTGAAAACGAAAGGCATTATCATAACTTACGTTGAGTTGGCCACCATCAGTAGATCTTGCTTTTTTGGTTGTAATAACAATTGCACCGGAACTTGCCTGGCTGCCATATAAGGCTGTTGCTTCGGGACCTTTCAGTACAGTGATTGATTCGATATCATTTGGATTAATATCAGATATACGATTGGTATAATCATTACTTCTGTTGGGTCTGTCTGATGCCAATCCTAAAGCAGATCCTCCGTTTGAAGTTTCGTCCATCGTACTGTTATCAACAACAACACCATCCACAATAAATAATGGTTGGTTACTTAATGTTAATGAGTTGAAACCTCTTAAAACAATCTGTGAAGATGCACCTGCTAAACCATTTGTAGGTGTAACAGTTAAACCGGCAACACGTCCTTGCAAACTATTCAAAAAGTTTTCTCTTTTTGTATCTGCAATATCTTTACCTGCAACTCTTTGAACCGAATAACCCAACTCCCGGGGCTTTCTTTTAATATCCATTGCTACAACCACAACATCTTCCAATTCGGCTGTTTGAGCTTTTAGAGAAACGGTTATTTTATCGCCTGTAACTGTAACTTTTTGTGTTGTAAAACCAACGTGACTGATAATTAATTCTTGTCCCGCTGTTGCTTTAATAGTAAAAGCGCCTTTTTCATTGGTTACTTGAGTAGTGTTAGTGCCATTGACTTTAACACTGGCGCCTGCCAAAGGCAATTTCTTATCGGTGTCTTGTACTGTTCCAGACACTGTTTGGCTTTGCCCGCGAGAAGGCGAAGAGAACATGAAAAGCAGTATGGCGACCACTTTCATCAACGAAACAATTTTTCTCATAACAGATTTTGTTTTTGGTAATTAATCAAATAGTTTTAAGCAATGCAAAATATCCGCAAAAACCCGCAAATAAATACTTTAATACTACTAAATGTTGAAAATTAAAGCATTGTTAATATTATGCAAACACATAGATACGAAATTATTTCATTACAGAATATGATTTTACATGAAATAAAAATAAATTTTGGGCATCCAAAAAAAACTGCAAAAAAATGCAGCATAATCTAAAAACATTTGTCTTATATCACTTCTGTTTTTAACGAAAAACCTTTTGCAGTGCGAGAAAATATCATACAAATAACAATTATTGTTATTATATCTGAATTGAATTGATGAAACGAAGGCTATAGTATTGAACTTATTATAGCAGTATGGTAAAACATTTATAAGGATGCGGGTTGCTCATACATCCTTATTATCTGCTTGTTATCTTTCTGTTGGTTTCTTCGGGAGTTCTTCGAAAGCATTCGAACAGAACAGCAATCAGGTAATAGGGAAACAGCAAGGAATTACGAACAAATGAATAGGAAGAAACTAAAATTATAGCAGATTTATTTTTTTCCTGCGATAAGGTTCTAATATGGGATCGGATGGATTTAATTCTGTGATTAAAGTATCAATATCAGTAATAGGACAAACTTGTAATCTTTGAACAGAATTTAGTTTCCCGGAGATGGCCAAGGATATAGTTTTATGTGCACATTTGATCATTGCTCTTTTTACTTCAATAACTTCCCATTCCAGATCTGTTATGCCTCTTTCGGCGTCAATACTGTTTGTTCCTAAAAAGCACAAGTCAGCTTCAATCTCGCTCAATCGTTTTATTACTTCAGCACCAACCGAAATTTGTGCTGCCTTTGATAATTTATTTCCTAAAAAAATCACTTCGCTGCTGGGATGATTTAATAATTGCAATGCTGTAGGTAAACTAACCGTAATAAATGTAGCATTCAGATTATCGGGTAATAATTGTACTAATTCTAAAATGGTTGTGCCGCCCGAAAGCACTACAAACATGCCGTCTTTAATGAGCGGAATTGCCTTTGTTGCAATAATTCTTTTTTCGGGTTGCGAATAAATGGCGTTTTTTTCCAAAGAAAAATGGAACGATTTAGACAAAGCACCACCATGAACTTTAGTTAATTTTCCTTCTTCATCTAATTCCTGTAAATCCCTTCTTATCGTATCTTCGGACACATCAAGTTGCACA
>JAGWPQ010000095.1 GCA_028877045.1 Bacteroidota bacterium
GTGGCGTTTTCGATGCCTGCACCAATTACAATATCGGGATTATCGGCAGTGCCTACATCGTATTTGCCGGCAACAATATGATGCGTGATATTATTGGTAGCAGTAAAATTTTCATCAACCCCTTTTACAAAAACAATGGATTGATTATCGCCGTTAACCAGTACCGCTTTTTCTTCGGCCACCAAACTTATTTGTGCAACGCCATTTGTTTTTTTAATGTGATCGATCTGCGCCTGCGTTAATTGCAACACTTTTCCCGATGCAGGAGCAACGCGTATGTCGGCATAAAAATCAACATACAAACTTTTTACCAATCCTTCAAAACCATTGAAAACACTGAGTACAATAATTAATGCGGTAGTACCAACAGCAATGGCAACAACACTTATCCATGCAATAATATTTACGGCATTGGTGTTTTTTTTCGATTTAAAATATCGCCATGCAAATAAGAAATTCAAGGTTGCAAGTTTCAGGTTACAAGATACAAGGTTCAAGATTCAAGATTCAAGACTCAAGACTCAAGGTTCAAGGTTCAAGGCTTGAATGCTGTAATTATTTTTTGTCTTCGTTCTTAATTTGTTTGAACAATTCTTCCATTTTAAAAACATGATCTAAAGTATCATCCAGATAAAATTGCAAAACAGGGATGCGGCGCAGCTGATGTTTTACTTTATCGGCCAGATGTTTTTTTATTTCCCAGGCTTTTTCTTCAATTAATTTCATCGCCAATTCTGGTTGTTCTATCTGAAATAAACTCAAATAAATTCTTGCTTCCAATAAGTCGGGCGTAACTTTTACAGAAGAAATAGATACCATACCACCATGGATCATATTTAATCCTAATCTTCTGAAAATCTCATTCAGTTCTTCCTGCAAAACTGCAGCTACTTGTTTTTGACGTTTTCCTTCTGTCATAACCTTTACCTTTGTTGGCTGTAAATTTAGCATGATTACCGGTAGCAGCACAGATTTTGTTAGAGTTACCGTTCAATTAACAAATAATGAAAAAATACGCAAGACTATTTACATACATACGTTCGCAGAGCTCGGGCATTGCATTATACTTTGTTTTTTCGGTACTTTCCATCATCTTTTCCTTGATATCATTGGGCGGTTTGCCTTTCTTTTTAAAGCTTATTTTTTTCAAAGAAAAGATTGTACTCGTAAAACCCAAAAGTGTTTTTGATGTACTGACTTATATAAATTACCAGTTAAGTTTATTCATTGAAACACACGGAAAAGACGGGCCGGTATTGGCTTTGGGGCTGATTTGTGTATTGATCTTAATTTCTGTTTTTCTTAAAAATTTATTTTTCTATTTATCATTTTATGTGCTGGCGCCGATAAAAATGATTGTTGTTACAAAGCTGAGGGCCGAGTTGTATCAAAAATTATTGCAGTTGCCCATTGGTTATTTTACCGATCAGCGCAAGGGCGATGTGATGAGCCGCATGACCAACGATATTGCCGAAATTGAAACATCGGTAGTGGGCACATTAGAAGGTTTAATTAAAGACCCCATTAATGTTTTGGTGATATTGGTTGCGTTAATTTTTATCAGCCCCATACTTTCTTTGTTTTTATTTATTTTTCTTCCATTAACCGCTTTTGTAATTGGAAGGATCAGTCGCAGCTTAAAAAAACAATCAAATATTTCTGCAATTCAATTAGGCGAATTATTATCAACCTTAGAAGAAACATTAACAGGGTTGCGA
>JAGWPQ010000096.1 GCA_028877045.1 Bacteroidota bacterium
TTGTAAAGAATGAAGGTGCCAAAGTGGGCAAAGCCATCTTCTTTGCAAAATTAATTATCATCACAGGACTCTTGCCCATATTCGCTTTCCAGAAAGTTGAAGGCAAAATGTTCTCACCCTTGGCTTATACTTTGGGTTTTGCTTTAATCGGCTCTTTGATCGCAACGCTGACTTTAGTACCGGTGCTAATTAGTTTATTGCTCAATAAAAATGTTCACGAAAAACATAATCCGGTTATTCATAAACTGATTGGATTGATGCTGGGTGGATTTACATCATCATTCAAGAACCGTAAGTTGGTTATCCCGTTAGCTTTTGCAATAATGATATTGGGTATATATTCATTTAAATTTCTTGGTTCCGAATTTTTGCCCGAATTAAATGAAGGTTCTATTTATATCCGTATCCAAACGCCATACAGCATTTCGCTGGAGAAATCGGTTCAAATGTCGGCGCAGGCCCGAAAAATAATTGCACAATTCACGCAGGTAAAATATTGTGTATCGCAAACAGGAAGACCTGATGATGGTACCGATGTTGCCGGATTTTATAATAACGAATTTTCGGTGATGCTTTATCCCGAAGCCGATTGGAATCCTAAAATTTCGAAAGATGAATTGATTTCAGAGATGAATGATAAACTCTCGGTATTGCCCGGTGTTGCACTAAATTTCTCGCAACCCATCATGGATAATGTAGAAGAAGCCGTATCGGGTGTTAAAGGTTCTATTTGTGTAAAGATCTATGGCGATTCGCTTAATTACATGGAAAGCAAAATGGATGATGTGTTTAAAATTTTGCGTAAAGTTAAAGGCATCGAAGATCTGGGTGTGATACATAATATTGGCCAGCCCGAATTGGATATTAATTTGAATCAGCAGAAAATGGCTATCTACGGTGTATCAACAGCCGATGCAAACTCAGTGGTAGCAATGGCTATCGGCGGTTTGCCCGCATCAACATTGTACGAAGGCATTAAGACTTTTGATATCAGAATAAGAATGTCGGAACAATTCAGAAAAACACCCGATGATATCGGGAATCTGTTAGTGCCTACACAAAGCGGATCGAAGGTTCCGATTAAAGAAATTGCCGAGATCACGCAGCAAACCGGTCCCTGTTTAATTTTCAGAGATGATAATAAAAGATATGCTGCCGTAAAATTTTCGGTACGCGACCGTGATATGGGAAGCACGATTAAAGAAGCGCAGGAAAAAGTGAATGCTGCTGTACAATTGAAAAGAGGTTATTCGATGGCATGGCAGGGTGATTTCGAAAATCAGCAGCGTGCACAAAGAAGATTGGTACAGGTGGTTCCGATAAGTCTGTTTTTGATTTTCCTTTTGCTGTTTACCATGTTCGGCAATCTAAAAGATGCCGGATTGGTTTTCTTAAACGTTCCTTTTGCAATTGTAGGTGGTATTGCAGCGTTGCTGTTGACCGGAACAAATTTCAGCATCTCTGCGGGTATTGGTTTTATTGCATTGTTTGGTATTTGTATTTTGGAAGGCGTTTTACTGATAACGGTATTCAAACAAAACTTAGATAAAATAAAAGGCCAGTCAAGTTCTTTATACGCTGCCATTAAAATGGGTGTGAACACAATGATACGTCCGGTGATGATGACGGCAATGATGGCGGCCATTGGTTTATTGCCTGCTGCCATATCGCATGGCATTGGTTCCGAAAGTTCAAGGCCATTGGCACGTGTGGTGATCGGTGGTATTCTTTGCGCCATGATATTTTCTCTGTGGGTATTCCCTTTAATATTTGCATGGAGTTATAAGAATATAGATGAACGTTATAAAACACATTTCTTAGACGATGAATTAACCAACGAACCGGGAGCCTCAAAAAGCTAATTTCTTTTATGATTACATAAAAAATAACCTCAGCAAATGTTGAGGTTATTTTTTTGAAGGTTATAAACGTCGCAACGTTTTTATGAAATCATCTATCCTATTTTATTTTCTTCTTAAATAAATCACACCCATATTAACCGTATTCGCATTTTTAATAACAACATTATTGATGGTCGAATCCAAATATACATTGGTGGTAGGTTGTGTGTTTAACGGATTGTATGCCAATGAATGAATGTATACAGAATAGTTTCCGTCTTTTAATCCGCGAACGGTAAACTCGCCATCCGGATTTGGAAGTGCATAAGCAGTATCGGTGGCACTATACACTTTAATTATTTCAGGAAAGGCAATTTGAGGTGCTACCGCCCCGTGTATCCTTCCTGTTTTAGATACAACATAATTTCTTACACAAGGAACCAGATAATATCTTCCATTACTTACAACAATTGATTTCATTACATCAAAATCTAACCACAAACGATACGAATTAGAAGCATATTCTTCCCACTCATCTCCTTTTAATTTGATAAGGATATAAAAGTTGGTGGGATAATATAAAGGATGAGTGACACTGTCAACTACAATTGAGCTTTGAGGTCCCAGATCAATTCTTATCAAACGAATATTTCCCGCAAAAACATTGGATGTAGATAACAATGTGTCGATACCATTTTTTAAAGCAACCACATCGTACAAGCCAGCTTTAATATTTAATGTATTCCATACCAACGAAGCTGAATCTGCATTTCCGTTTCTGGCACCAACTCTATCCCAATCGCAGCTATCATGCTGCCTTGTATTTTTAGAAGTATCAACCAATACTTCTACCGATTTGATGTCGAGAAA
>JAGWPQ010000097.1 GCA_028877045.1 Bacteroidota bacterium
AGTGGACTATGTGCATGTAGAACTTTTCTTTCACTTGCAGTTTGCAAATGCGGTTCGGGAATAGATACAAACATCAACACAACAAATGCTAAAGCAAAAATACCTAACGCTAAGAAAAGGGCAGGATTTGCTTTTTCAATGGTACGTCCGGCTTCAGCACCCATCAACCAACCAACCAGCATAGGTGTGATGGTTGCGCCGATAGAATTTATAGAGCCTCCAAATTGTATTAATTGGTTCCCTTTATTACCACCGCCTCCTAATGTATTCAACATCGGGTTTACAACTGTATTCAACATACACATAGAAAAGCCCGAAATAAACGCACCGGTTAAATAAACACTAAAGCTGCCTACCTGACCGGAGAAAAATTGAACTGATACTCCGACAAAGCCAACTGCAATGGCTGATAAAGCAGTTTTTTTATAACCATACTTTTTAAGCATGATACCTGCAGGAATACCCATGAATGCGTATGCCAGAAAGTTAGCTAAAAATCCTAACTGTGATTCAAAGTTGGATGCTCCAAATTGTTTTGCAACAATAACTCCCATCGGACTTGGTAAGCCTGTCACAAATGCGATCATAAAAAATAATGCAAACATCATTGCAATTGGAAGAGAATAGTTTTTTTGTTGATTGTTCATATACGAGGTTTAGGTTTTAATTAAAACTTGTTTTGTTTAATAAAGTTGCATGACCGGTTAAAAAATGATAACCATGAATATCTTATGGTGGGGTCAATAAATACATCGTTAGATTTTTGGGGTTAAGAATGTATAAATATAGATTACTGCAATAATTTATATCTTTTGCAATCAAAACAAATGTAAGAGTTATTTGCAGTAAAAAAATAAAATTTATAACATCAATTTATATTCAAATTCACAGAAGATAATCATACAATATTTTATTTTAGTTGAATATTTATCAGAAAAGAAAAAAATACTTTCTTTCTGAAAATTAAAATATATTTCAACTTTTATTAGGAGGTTTATTTATCTTCAAAAGCAGTTTTAAATAAATTAATGATGGAAATTATTCATGTTAGTGCCGAATGCTATCCTGTCGCAAAAGCAGGTGGCTTGGGTGATGTAGTGGGGGCTCTGCCCAAGTACCAATGCAAAGCAGGTCATATTGCCAAAGTGGTGATGCCAATGTATCGTACAAAGTTTTTGGCTGATAATGAATGGGATATTGACTTTCAGGGCAACACAAATCTGGGCGATTATTTTTTTAATTATACCATCATTAAAGAACGCACCAATAAATTAGGTTTCGATCTATACCTCGTTGATATTTTTGGGTTACTCGATCGCGAAAAAGTGTATGGTTATGATGATGATACACAAAGGTTCACGGCATTTCAAATCGCTGTGGTTAACTGGATGAGTACCTGGGAACATAAACCCGATGTGGTTCATTGCCACGACCATCATACGGGGCTTATTCCTTTCATGATGAAGAATTGTTTTGCGTATAAAAACTTGAATTATGTTCCAACAGTTTTTACTATTCACAACGGACAATATCAGGGCGCTATGGATTGGAGTAAAAGCACCTACATACCCGAATATGATGCCTGGAAATGGGGTGATCTTGATTGGAACAACAGCATCAATCCATTAGCCAGTGCAGTTAAATGTGCATGGAAAGTTACAACGGTTAGCCAAAGTTATCTCAACGAATTACGTTATAACAGCAATGGTTTGGAAGATCTGTTTGAATACGAAAGAGGAAAATGTATTGGTATTTTAAATGGAATTGATAATGATGTCTGGAACCCCGAAACAGATTCGTACCTGTTCGAAAATTTTAAATTATCAACTGTTGTCAGCGGCAAGAAAAAAAACAAAGAAGAACTCTGCAGACGATTTGGATTGAATGCCGATGTTCCGCTAATTGTTTTTATTGGAAGATTGGTAGGAGAGAAAGCCGCCGAAATTTTACCTGATGCCATTTCATCGGTTTTATTTAACATGA
>JAGWPQ010000098.1 GCA_028877045.1 Bacteroidota bacterium
ATTTTATGGTTGAAAGAAACTATAGAAGAATTTGCAGCAACAAAAGGAATTGATGTTGAGGAATTAAAAATCAAGATCGATAACTGGCATAAAATTTTAATGCACGAAAGAAGCAAACGTATTCGCCCGCAAACAGATGATAAAATTTTATTGGGATGGAATGCATTGATGAATGTGGCTTGCAGCAAGGCTTTTGCAGCAACCGGTGATGAAAATTATCGGCAGATTGCAATCAAAAACATGCAAATTCTGGAAGAAAAATTTGCAACTGAAAATAATAATTGGCATCACACTTATAAAAACGGTCATGCAAAAATTCCTGCTTTTTTAGACGATTATGCTTATCTTATTCAGGCATATATTCATTTGCAGGAAATAACGGGCAACGGCGATTATTTGATCAAGGCAAAAGAAATAACCGGATTTGTTTTAAATAATTTTCAGGAAGAAGAGAGCGGATATTTTTTTTACACGCATCAAGATCAGAAAGACATCATCATCAGAAAAAAGGAAGTGTATGACGGAGCTACGCCATCAGGTAATGCTTTAATGGCTTTCAATTTATTTTACCTCTCAGTGGTTTTTGACCGGCCCGATTGGAAACATCATTCTCAAAAAATTATTCAATCTTTAGGCGGTGCAATAATGAAATACCCTACTTCGTTTGGTGCATGGGTATCGGTTCTTCAAATAATGGTTTCAGGAATAAATGAGATTGTGATCGCAGGCAACGACGCATTTGATAATATTTTTCCAATGCTACAATTATATATGCCTAATAAAGTGTTTCAATCAACACAAACCGAGCAAACTTTATTTCCCCTGCTTAAAGGGAAATTTAATAGCAAAAAATCAGGTTTTTTCCTTTGTAAGAACTATGTTTGCAATGAACCAATATTCGATATGAAAAAATTTTTACAAATCTGTAACAGCTGATTGCTTATTTTGCGTGAAGTTTACCTCTCATGACAAGAATAAAAGTCAACGTTAACAATTTAAAGATTTGACTATCGTTAGTATCTACCCTTTTTAAAAATTTAATTGTAAACAAGTTAAAGCTGGTAAAAAATACCGCTTTAAACCATATATTTGTTATTACCTGTTAATAGTTAATACGATGAAGAACCGTTTTAATTTTATCTTATTATCAATTTTAGTTTTGTCATTAAGTTCCTGCTTTTTGAATAAAAAAGGCAAATCGAAGGGTAATGCATTCGATGATGGACAACTGCGAGGGGTTGCACCTTCTGCAAAACAAAGTATGGGCAAACCAAGAGGAATGGTTTATATCCCACCGGGGACATTTCATATGGGCCCCAGCGATGAGGACATCAACTATAACTATACTGCGCGTAACAGGCAGGTATCTATTCCGGGTTTTTGGATGGATGCTACTGAAATCACCAATAACGATTATCGTCAATTTGTTTACTGGGTAAGAGATTCAATAGCCGCGAAAGAATTGGGATATTATAAATCTGCGGCCGGAGCTTCAGGCACTGGTGGTGATTCAGCCATTGCCATTGATTGGGCAAAAGCTCGCACCATAAAATATGACGCATCTAATCTTGAAAAATTAGGCAATAAATTAATTCTTGCCCCCGATAACAGATTGTACGGTAAAGCCGATGTAGATCCGCAAAAAATTATTTACCGGATGGAAACATTCAGATTGGCTGAAGCTGCAAAAAGAGAAAATGCAGGTGTTGCAAGAAAAAATTTTATAGATAGAAAAGATGAACCTGTTTATCCTGATACATTGGTTTGGATAAGAGATTTTTCTTATTCGTATAATGAACC
>JAGWPQ010000099.1 GCA_028877045.1 Bacteroidota bacterium
AAGATGCAAGTTCGGGAACGTTTAACAAATAACCGTAAACTTGAAACCTGCATCACGTCAAGCTTTCATCAAATTCAAACTTTCACCATTCCATTCGGGGAATAATTTTTTATTGTCGTGAATATTCAAATGATTATTTGCAACAGCACTGAAAACACTTCTGAAATCTGTTGAAACTGGTAAGTCTCTCCCATCTTCGAGATCTTCTCTTGCCAAACTTTTTATGTTGTTATAAACTTTACCGCCCTGCACATCATTTCCCAAAACAAATAAACAACTGGCTCGACCATGATCGGTTCCGCCTGTTCCATTTTGAAATGCTGTTCTTCCAAATTCGGTCATCGTCATCACCGTTACATCATCCTGATAACTATTCAAATCTTTCCAGAATGCAGCAATGCTGTCGCTGAAATCTTTTAAGTTCCTTGCCAATAAACCATTTGTTGTCCCCTGATTAAAATGCGTATCCCATCCGCCGCTTTCTGCAAATGCAACTTCCAATCCAACATCCATTTTAATTAAAACTGCAATCTGTTTTAATGCATTTCCCAACGCCGAATTTGGATACACCACATTGGCAGCAGGTTTATAATTTTTTAAATTATTTACATTCAGCATCTTCATCGCATCAAAACTTTCTTTGCCTGTTTTATTTAAAATATCTGATGATGTTGCATCGTATAACTCTTCAAACGATTTTGCTGCAACATTGGTAGCCATTGGGTTTCCGCGCATCTGAATTGCAAAGTCCTGCAAATTATTTATCGCCAGTGCTTCATTATCGCCATACAAACTTCTCGGCATTGCACTCGTTAAACTTACTGCACGAAACGGACTCGCTTCATGTCCGGTTAATCCAACTGCCCTGTTCAACCAACCACTCGATGTGCCTTTATTAAAAGGTGTTCCGCTCTCCATATAATCCTGCGCATCAAAATGACTGCGTGTGTTATTCGGACTTCCAACGCCATGCACAATCGCCATTCTTTTTTCAGTAAACAATGGCGCAAATGATTCCAGTGAAGGATGCAATCCAAAATGCCCGTCGAGGTCAAACATTTTTCCTTCGGTTGCTGCCGGGCTCATGTACAATGTTGGCCGCAATGTTTTTAACGAAGCATCTGCATACGGACTAACTGCCATCAATCCATCCATCGCTCCGCGTTGAAAAATACATACCAGCACTTTATTTTTTTTATACGGTGCAATTATTTTTTTATTGCTTGCTGCACGTGCAATAAAATTGGGCACTCCGCCAAAACCCGCGGCAAATAAGGCTAAAGCACTGTTGCGCATAAAAATTCTTCTTTCCATAAAATAAGTTTAGTCAATTATTTTTTTGTTACAGGCACTATCTCTTCACTCAACTGTTGTTGCGTCGCACTCTTGTACACTTTGTACTTTATTCAACAAATTATTTTCTTTGAAACTCCGGCGAGCCGATAATTACACCAACCACCTGTGCAATCATGTTATTATTTTTTCTTTCGTTCAACACTATATCATCTTTAACAGCTATCGCATTATTCAATTTCTTTTCTAAATTATTATCATTAATTAACGGCATCAATCTTTTTATGTTGGCTGCATTATTACGTTCGGGCAATAAAGTATTGCTGTAAATATTTAAAGCTGCTTCAATACTTTCGGGTTCATGATTATTATTCAGCGCAGCTAAATTTAATTTTATGCCCGGTATTTTTTCGGTGGCAAAGGCCAATCCAAAATTCATCCGGTTTAATAAAGAACCGGTATTGATCCAGTAAGAAGCTTTATCCGGAAAACCTGTTGGTGCCTGGTAATAATAAAATTTTTGTCCCATTCTGGTGCACCATAAAAACAGCTGAAACGGTTGCTGTACCTCAGCTTTGGTGGCTCGCACCGCGGTAATGGCCAGCTCGAACGGCGATTTTATTTTTTCGCGCAATGCATCTTCTTTCCAGAATTCATCGCTGTTAACCATCACTGCAAGAACTGATTTTATATTTCCTTTCGATTGCAAAAATGCTGTTGCCATTTTATTGATCAATGCATCCGAAGGATGATCGCTTACAAAACGTGTTGCCAATTTTTTAGAAATAAATTTTGCGGTAGATGGATGATTGGCTAAAAATTCTATCATCTTTTCTCCTTCGGCATAACCGCCATTGGCAGGTAATTTTTGGTTGAGAATTATTTTTTCTCCTTCATCATGTTTATCGGCCCTGAATAAAAAATTATCTTCAAATACAAAACCACGTTCTTCTAATTTTTCTTTGCCACCGGCTTTATTAATTAAATTTTGAATAGCACCGTCTTTAATTAATGGCATCACACTCCATCCTGTAAGTGCCCGTGCCAACTGCGTTACATCGTTTTGTGTATAACCGCCGTCAACACCCAATGTATGCAGCTCCATGATTTCACGTGCATAATTTTCATTCAACCCCTGCGTCTTTCTTGCATCCAGCATTTGTTTTATGAATGCTGCATTTTTTTGCGAAGGATCGTTAGCCATCTCCATCATCTTTTCCTGAAAACGTTTTGCAACGGGTTTGTTATTTTGTTTTTGTGCAAGCGGATTATTGTTGCTGACACTCGTTGTGTTATCTAAATATTCGAGCATCGCCGGATGCTTTGCTGTAGCCAACAACATTTTATCGAAGTACCCTAACGCATTGGGCCGAATGGCATCACGTTCGTACGGAAAAGTAAATTGCAAACATTGCGGTTTTGTAAGCGATACATTAAAATGATTGAACCAAAAATCAGTCATCACTTCCTGTAACTGATTATTGCTGTAAGCAGCACGCAAAATTTTTTGATTAATGAGCTGGCGTTCCAATTCAGCAAAAGGCTTATATCCATTTTGCTGCATGAATTGTTTTAACTGCTCTTTATATTCCTGTTTGCCTTGTGCAGAAGTATCGTTATTTTTTAAATTGATATTTTGTTTCCTTGCCAATTGTATTAACTGGCCGGGATTGGGATAAGTATTTACAATTTGTTCGGTTGTTAAATTTAAAGCATCATAGCCTGCAAGCCTTTTCTGTAAATCACTGTCGTCAATGGTTTCGTTTAATTGTTGTGCAAACCAATTTTCCAAACCCATGTTCACAACTTCATCAATTTGCCCCGGTGTCGGGCCAAAAGTAAAGCGGTTCAATAAATGAGCGGCCGCTTCACGTTTGGTTAATCCCGCTTTCTTGTATGGGAATTTTAATTTTATTTTTTCGTCGGAATCCTTTTGTGTAAAGGCCGACAGGGCAAAAAGAAAAATGCTGATCGTAAAGCATTTACTCATCCTTCTCAAATTCATCTGTAATGATTTTGAGTTATGATGGTTTACACTGCCAATAGTTTAAACCATAAATAAATTTAACCAAACAAGATCAATTTGGGATGAGCAAATGCTTTGCGGGTTTTATTTCTTCAAATAATATTGTGCTGTTGTTTTAATACCATCTTCATAAGAGGTTGGTGCAAAATGAAAATGTTTTTCGAATTTGGTTGAATCGAAAACATAGGCCAATTCGTTTTGATAAAGCATTTCGTACATCTCTTTCATGATAGGCATAAACAATCCTGATAGTTTGATCATCCATTTCGGAAACACCATAAATTTTGGTGGCCGGTCAAATTCTTTTGCCGCTAACTCAATAAATTCTTTACCTGTTAAAGGATTTGATCTGGTTGGCAGATGCCATGTTTGATTAAATGCAGTATCGTCTTTAGCCAATAAATACAAGGCTTTCGCGGCATCGGGAACATAAGTAAACGAATGTGGTTTATTGGCATCAACCAAACATTGTGCTGTTTTATTTTTTGCAAGATTTTGAAATACGGTGATGTTAACCATTCCCGTTTTATCACTGCCGGGTCCGTAAAAATCAGCACTGCGTGCAATGAGTGCATTTACTTTTTTAGTTTTCATTGCATGTAATAATTGATTGGCAATGGCCACACGCACTTCTCCTTTTCGACTGCAGGCATTAAATGCAGTTTCTTCGGTCATGGCACCATGCACTTTGCCATACATATAAACATTATCGAAGAAAATTAATTTCGCATTTGCTTCGCTGCAAGCATTAATTACGTTTGTCATAATTGCAGGCCATTGTTCTTTCCATACTTTAATTTTGTATTCCAATCCAACGAGCAAATACACAACTGATGAGCCTTCAACTGCTTTTTTTGTTTGTTCCGCATTAGTCAAATCGGCAATAATATTTCCTGTTCCTGCAATATTTTTTTGGCTGCGTGAAACCAATCTTACCTGTTCTTTATTTTCCAATAAAATCGGAACTAAATAATTACTGATGGAACCACCGGCTCCTAAAATTGTGTGTAAACTCATAAATTTTATTTTTTTAATGAAGCAAAACTATCAGGCACTAACTGCTTTTGCAAGTGTATTTAGGTTACTGCAAGAACAAAGGTGGTAAACACCATATAATTGTAGACGAATGAAAAACATTTTTATTTTAATGTTATTTTCTCAACAAAGTTCCGAACGTTGAAGTGTGCGACGCAACGAAAGTTTCATTGAAATACTACAGCCGGTAACATAATTTTAATGAATAACTCTTGGCGCTAATAATTTATACAACACCGGAGTTACTACCCTTGTTAATAATGTTGAACTGATGAGGCCTCCGATAATAACCAATGCCAGCGGGCTATACAGCGGATTACGTTCCAGCACCAACGGCATTAAACCACCGATGGCTGTCATTGTTGTTAAGATGATCGGAATGAAACGCGTTTCGCCTGCTTCCTGAATGGCATCGTTTAAGTTTTTTCCATCGCGGCGCAATTGATCGGTATAATCAACCAATAAAATAGAATTTTTTACTTCGATACCAACCAACGCGATCATGCCTACCACTGCAACAAATGATAAAGTATTTCCTGTTGCCCACAACATTAATACGGCACCAATAATTCCTAACGGCACCACACTCAACACAATTAATGTTCCTTTAAAAGTTTTGAATTCTAAAATTAAAATTCCCATGATACCAAAGATGGTGATGAGGATGATGGTACCCAAACCGCCAAAACTTTCTTTGCTTGCTTCTACATCGCCTGCCGCATAATACGATGTACCTTTTGGAAACTTAATCTTTTTCATTTCCTTTAAAATGCCATCGGTAAGTTTTGCGGTGTTGTATCCATCTTTTACAAATGCGGTTACAACTGTATAGCGATCTTTATCGTAGTGTTTGATAGTTGTTGGCGATGTTTGAAATTCAACATCAGCAATTTGTTTCAAAGGAATTAATGCCCCTGTGTATGATGTTACATACACTTTATTGAACACGTCAAGCGATTGAACTTTATCGCGTGGCAATGTAACATTCAAATTTAATTCGTCACCATTCTCTTTCTTGAAAGTACCAATGTTTAAGCCTGTTACAGCCATCCGGATGGTGCGATCAATATCTGCAATCGGCACACCGATCAATCCCGCTTTTTCTTTGTTTACTTTTATTTTTATATCAGTTTCTAACGAAGTAAGATCGTTGGTAACATACATGGTTCCTTCAGTTTTCTTCAATAAATTTTCTACACGAAACGATAATGCTCTTAAAGTGTCCAGATCTTCGCTGAATAAACGAATGGCGATAGGTGCTTCAACAGGTGGCCCTTGTTCAAAATCTTTCACTTCAATTCTTGCATTGGGATAGTTTTTAAATTTATCTCTCAATGCATCGATCAATTTCTTTTTATCTTTTGGTTCTGTATTTTTTAACTGAATGAATAATTGCGCGTAATTGGTTTGCGTGTTTTGAGGAATAACATTGTAATAAATCCTCGGGTTACCATGACCCACATTGGTTGCATAATTTTTCAGGTCAGGAATTGATTTTACCTGCTGCTCAACATATTTCGAAACACTGTCGGTGGTTGCAAAACTGCTGCCCAAAGGTGTTTCGATATTGATCATGAACATTGGTTTTTCGGATGACGGAAATAAACTAAAACCAATTACCGGTATCAATGCCAATGCACCTGCAAAAATGCCAACTGCAATAATTAAAGTGGTGATTGGCCGTGCGATGGCACTCGATAATAATTTTCTGTAACTGCCGCTAATCAAGCGTTTCAGGCCACGCAGGAAAAAATTTCCATCCGGACTTTCGTGTGTGCTTAATATCCTGCTCGATAAAAAAGGAACGATGGTCAACGATACAAATAACGATGCCAGCACTGTTGTTACAACTG
>JAGWPQ010000100.1 GCA_028877045.1 Bacteroidota bacterium
CATTCCGACTGTTATTTGGGAAATAGTTTTTATAGTTTTTTGCGCTGTAATTGCTGTACAGGTTTTTTATTACCTGTTTTTTTATGCCCGGCTTGCGTTTTATAAGATACCGGTAAAAAAAGAAACTGTTGAACATCCCGTTTCGGTAATTGTTTGTGCAAGAGATGAAGCCAAAAATTTAGTTAGAAATCTTCCGGGCATTTTAGTGCAGGATTATAAAACCACACATGAAATTATTGTGGTAAACGATAATTCGATCGATGAGAGCCGGTATATTCTGGATGAATTTAAGAAATCGTTCAAGAACTTAAACCCCATCGAACTTACGCAGGAAGCAAAATTAATTACCGGAAAAAAATTCCCTTTATCGATGGGCATTAAAAGTGCCAAACACGAAACACTTCTTTTAACCGATGCCGATTGTGTTCCTGCATCAGAATTATGGATACAAAAAATGCAGGAAGGTTATGTTAATGGCATCGAGATCGTTTTGGGTTACGGTGCGTACCACAAAAAATCAGGCCTATTAAATAAATTAATTCGTTTCGAAACTTTTCATACCGCACTGCAATATTTATCTTATGCTTTGGCAGGAACCCCTTACATGGGTGTTGGACGAAATTTAAGTTATAAAAGAAACGTGTTCATTCGTAACAAAGGATTTTCTTCCATCAATCAAATACCAAGCGGCGATGATGACCTGTTCATCAATCAGGTTGCCAACAAAAAAAATACAGCCATTGTCATCGATCCAAATGCACACACATTAAGCGAAGCAAAAAATTCGTGGAATGATTGGATGAAACAAAAGTTCCGTCATTACACCACTTCGAAATATTATTTGTTCAAGCATAAATTTTTGCTGAGTTTATATTCGTTCACTTTGTTTTTAGTGTATCCTTTATTGGCTGCAAGCATTATTTTTTATAACTGGTGGTTAACGCTGGCAGTATTTGGTGTTCGGTTTTTATTGCAGGCTGTCATTTATTTTAAGGCAATGAAAAAATTAAACGAGCAAGACCTCTGGCCTTTCTTTTTATTGCTCGATATCTGGATGTTTTTTTACAGTATTTTATTTTTACCGGCCATTTGGAAAAAGCCAAGAAAAAATTGGGATTAATGATCGACATTCTTTATAAATATTTTGACGATTTCACGCCGCAACAAATCAAACAGTTCGAATTATTGGAACCGTTGTATAAAGAATGGAACGAAAAAATAAATGTCATTTCCCGAAAAGATATCGACGAAATTTATTTGCATCATGTGCTGCATTCTTTGAGCATTGCGGCCATCGCCGATTTTAATCCCGGCACCCATGTCATCGATATCGGCTGTGGTGGCGGGTTTCCGGGTGTTCCGCTGGCCATATTTTTTCCCGAAACAAAATTTTTATTGGTCGATAGCATTGCTAAAAAATTAAAAGTTGTAGATGCCGTTTGCGAAGCCGCCAACATCAGTAACATCACCACGCAACACATCAGGGCCGAAGAAATTAAAAATCGCAAATTCGATTTTGCTGTGAGTCGTGCCGTTGCGCCATTGAAAAATTTGTGGCAATGGGCTGCGCCTTTGTTAAGAAAACATGCTGCCGACGAAACACATGCCATCGCCAACGGATTGATCTGTTTAAAAGGTGGCGACCTGCATCAGGAAATCTTTGAAAGCAACACACGCCCCAACATGATGAGTATCTATAAAATTTTCCCTGAAGAATATTTTAAGGAAAAACATATCCTGCACGTTGCGAAATAAAAGTTTTATTTTTTTGTAACCGGCGATAGTATTTTATGGCATCGCCTGTTGCGTCGCACACTTCAACGGTTCATTTTTCATAGCAACAGTATAACTTTGCAACAATGGAAAACACAAGCCGCAAACAACACTGGGAAAATATTTATCAAACAAAAGAATTGAGCGAAGTAAGCTGGTATCAACCTACCCCCATAACTTCATTGGAATTTTTGCAGCAATTAAATATTCCAACAAATGCAAAAATCATAGACATTGGCGGCGGCGATAGTTTTTTTGCAGATCACCTGCTGGCATTGGGCTACAGCGATATCAGCGTGCTTGATATTTCGGAAGCGGCATTGGAAAAAGCAAAAAAAAGATTGGGCAATAACGCCGCAAAAATAAAATGGATCGTTGCCGATGCTGCCCATTTTAAACCGACAGAACAATACGATTTCTGGCACGACCGTGCTGCATTTCATTTTCTAACGCAGGAAGAAGAAATTAAAAATTATATCCACACTATTTCAAAAGCTGTAAAACGAAACGGCATTGTTGTGATCGGAACTTTCTCCGAAAACGGCCCTAAAAAATGCAGCGGCATTGAAATAAAACAATACAACGAAACTTCATTGACCAATTTATTAAAAGATGATTTCGAAAAAATAAATTGCATCAACGTAGATCACAAAACACCTTTTGATACCGTGCAGAATTTTATTTTTTGCAGTTTTAGAAAAAGGTGATTAGAATTTCAGCTGCACAAGTGTGCGACGCAACCGCAGCCTGATTTTTATTCTGCAGCTCAGTACAAAAAAATTAAATTGCTTTAAGCGAACGGATCATTTCTCCAAAGCTCATTTTGCGTGACAACCCTGTAACAGCCTGTGCAATTCGTTTAGCTTTTGTTGGTTCGGTTTTGGCGGCGTTGATCCAATTGGAAAAATATCTTTGATGCGATTTGGGTAACTGATTAAAATATTCCAATGCTTTTGGTTCGTCGGCCAAACATTCTAATAATTCATTTGAAAGAGTAAAAACAGTTTCATCTTTTTCTATCTGCACCAGTAATGTTGCACCTTTTCTTTTTTTAATTCCTTTTCTGATGGTGGCATTCAACGGCATGATAAAACTGCCATCGCCCATGGGCATCAATGCAATTTCTTTGATGGAAAAATCGTCCAGTTTACCTTTTACCCTGAACGATTTTTTTGTTTGATGTCCGAGTTGCCCGGCTTGTGCCGAAGTGATTGTGATGTAGTGCCAGCCTGTTTTTTCGCCTTGCTCGCCAAATTGAGATATGGTGGTTGAAAAACGAATCATAATTAATAATACAAATATTTTATAGGCTTTGTGTTGATTTTTTATTTTTAAGGGCAACTGCATTTTTATACGCAGTTTTTCCTGCTTCAATTAATTCATCGGCTCTGTAAAATTCAAAAACATTACAACTATTTCGCGGCAATTCGATTAAAAGATCAGGAGAATAAGTTTCGATCATCAATTCAGTCAACCGGTCTTGTGTATAATCATACGAAGTGTTGAGGAGATCGAATAATCCCAACTTCGGCAATGGCTTCTGTTGCACTTCATTTTCTTTTTTGCCAATCACCGGAAATTTCGGCAACCATTCCCAATAAGAATTTGAATCGTTTTCTTTTATAACAGATGGTTTGAAAAAATGTTCATAGGGCCCGTTTAAATTTACTGCAACAACAATTTCATCCTCTTTTTTATGAACAAGATTTAAAGGCAAAGGATTTAATACACCGCCATCAACTAAAATAGAATCTTCATTTATTATTGGTGTGAACACTCCCGGAATAGCAATGGAAGAACGTAATGCTTTAAATAAATTACCAGTTTTAAAATGAACTTCTTTTTTATGCAATATATCGGTTGATACAGCAGTGAAAGGAATTTTCAAAAATTCGATTTGTTGTTCGCCGGTGAATTCCTGTATCTTATTAAATATCTTATCGCCTTTTACAAAACCGTGCGAAGTAAAAGTAAAATCGAAGAGACTAAATACATTCGATTTTGTTAAGCCGCTTAACCATTTTTTATATTCCTGTAAAAAACCTGTGCAATAAATTCCACCAACAACTGCACCCATTGAGCAACCGATCACTTCACATATATCGTAGCCATCCTGTTCAAGCATTTCAATTACGCCGATATGTGCCATGCCTCTTGCACCGCCGCTGCCGAGAACCAAATGCACTTTTTTCATGTA
>JAGWPQ010000101.1 GCA_028877045.1 Bacteroidota bacterium
TATGCCTGTGCATTTTTTCAATTCCGACTTCGTCGGAACCGGATAAAAAGAGGCGGCTTATGCAAGAACTGGTGAAACTTGCGAAGATTGCATGCTTAAAATGCAGGATCGTGATTATTATTCCAAAATGTTTTTTATTTAAAAGCTTATTTTATTTGTCTTCTGTTTTCAAGAATTTAATTTATGAATAATTAGTATCTGCTGGACAGATAAACAAGTTTGTAAAAATGATTTTCGAAGATATCTGTTGCCACACAATTTTATTGTAAACATGCACGTTTTTATAGTATTAAAATATAATTGGTATGATATTGGCTATTTGAAAAGACAATTAAATACATATTGTATGATCGGAAAACTATTTCAAAAGATCGTTGATTTCTTTTTCAAAAACTTAGAACATTGTATCTAACTGATCCGGGTTTGAGATGAAAGATCGCAGCGTCTTCAATAAGCAATATTATTGAGATAGATATTTTATTTTCGTCCATGGTTACTTATACTCTCCAAAGACCTTCCTCAAAGTATCGGCTATCTCGCCTAAAGTGCAATAATTTTCAACAGCAGTGATGACCAATGGCATCAGGTTGGTACCGTCTTTTGAAGCAACAGCAATACTTTCAAGGCATGCTTTCACTTTGGTATTATCTCTTTTCGATTTTAATTCATTTAGTTTTTCAACTTGCAGTTGACGGATACTGTCATCAATTTTAAATCCGGGGATTGGTTCTTCTTTATCAACATTAAATTTATTTACACCAACAATTACCTTATCACCATTCTCAATATTGCGTTGATATTCGTAAGCACTTCGTGCAATCTCATCCTGCATAAAACCCTGTTCAATGGCATTTACACTTCCGCCCATGGCATCAATTTTATTTACGAGCTCCCAAGCTTTTTGTTCAACCTCGTCGGTCAAGCTTTCAATAAAATAACTTCCTGCCAACGGATCAACAGTATCAGGCGCGCCACTTTCAAAAGCAACAATTTGTTGTGTTCGTAAAGCAATGCGTGCAGCCTGTTCGGTTGGTAAACTCAATGCTTCATCATAACCGTTGGTATGCAGACTTTGTGTGCCACCCAACACTGCAGCCAAAGTTTGAATGGTAACCCTGCAAATATTATTTAAAGGTTGTTGTGCAGTTAAAGTAGCGCCACCAGTTTGTGTATGAAAACGAAGCATCATTGCTTTTTCATCTGTGGCACCTAAATCTTTCATCATTTTTGCCCACATTCTTCTGGCTGCACGAAACTTGGCAACTTCTTCAAATAAATTATTGTGTGCATTGAAGAAGAAAGAGAGGCGTTTGCCAAAAACATTTATATCCAAGCCCTTATCCAATGCGGCTTTTACATAAGCTTTGCCATTGCTCAATGTAAATGCTATTTCCTGCACGGCTGTACTTCCTGCTTCGCGGATATGATAACCGGAGATGGAAATGGTATTCCACTTGGGTAATTCTTTTGCACACCATTCGAAAATGTCGGTGATGATGCGCATCGAAGGTTTGGGTGGAAAAATATAAGTACCTCTTGCAGCATATTCTTTTAAAATATCGTTCTGAATAGTTCCAGAAATTTTCTTCAGATCAGCACCTTGCTTTTTTGCCAATGCAACATAAAATGCCAGTAAGATAAATCCGGTAGAATTAATTGTCATCGACGTAGAAACATCTTCTAATTTAATTCCTTTAAACAAGCGTTCCATATCTTCAATACTGTCTATAGCAACACCAACTTTTCCCACTTCACCTTCGGATAATGCATGATCGCTGTCGTAACCAATTTGTGTGGGCAGATCAAATGCAACACTTAATCCGCTTACTCCCTGCGATAATAAATAATGATAACGTTTATTACTTTCTTCGGCTGTAGAGAATCCTGCGTATTGCCTCATCGTCCACATTTTACCTCGATACATATCCGCTTGCACACCACGGGTGTAGGGAAACTCACCGGGCATTTCTATGGACGATGGACGATTGACGGTTGACGGTGTATAAACTTCCTTTATTTCAATTCCAGAATCAGTAAATATTTTTTTGTGCGACATACAGCAAATTTTCTTTTATGAAATTAAAGCAACAAGATCGCAATCAACCAAAACCTTTGTTACAAAAGCTTTCTGGCTTCATAACTGATGGCTTCACTAACCAATTCGTGAAGGTTGCCTTTAGTATCGTTCATCAAATATTCCAGTAATAATTTATTCAGATCGGCACTTGTTGCTTCCTGTGGTAATGTACTTGCATATTGATTGATGACCAGCATGGTTTGATCTTTCAAATTCTTTACGGCATTCCATGCGGCGGCACTCACATAGATCTGTTGTGTGATATTATAATCAAATTCCTGTTTGATGGTTTGAATCAAAAGCAACTGCATTTCCTTTGCAGTTAAACCGCTTTTATTTAACCGCGAAATCAAATTGGGCAATGCGATGCGGTCAACCAATAAGGTCAATCGTTCATAAGCCTGCAATTGCATTTGATGCGAAAGTGAAGATGCATTGTCGGATGCCGGCTTTTTATCGGTCTTTTTATTTCTTCCCCATAAAACAAAGAATGAGCCGATGATAAATACCACCATACTAACAATAAACAAAACCGTTAAAGCATCCATTGAACTTAGTTTTTACAAAAATAGCAGAAACGGGGTTGTTATGGCAAAAAAGGATTACACGAATTAAGGCGAATTACACGAATTAATTCTCTTATAATAAAGTTGCTAATAAAATTCAATCATTCTAAATGGATCTACCAATTAGTTTTTTCTCTTTTATAATTCGTGTAATTAATCTTTCCCTTTCCCGAAAATAAAATCCATTCATCAACCTTAAATCGGTTGTATTTTTGCAGTCTATTAGATAATTATGGAAATAGCAGTTAAAGCCCCGGTATCATTTACAGTTTCGGCCATCAACGAAATAAAAAGATTAATGAATGAACCTGCATTTGATGCAGCAAAGAAATTACGTGTGGGCGTAAAGGGTGGCGGTTGTACCGGTATGACCTATGTTTTGGATTTTGAAACACCACAGGCCGATGATGCCATGTATGAATTTGAAGGCATTCCTTTTATCATGAATAAAAGTCATGAATTGTATTTATACGGAATGGAAATTGATTGGCAGGGTGGATTGAACAGCCGTGGTTTTACTTTCAGTAATCCCAATGCCAGCAAGACTTGCGGTTGCGGAACTTCTTTTGCGGTGTAAGCTTTTTAAATAAAAGACCTCCGGAGTTTTTAAAACCTCGGAGGTCTTGTAATATTAAAGACAATTAATTTAATTCTGCTTCTTCCAGCTCTACATTGCTGTAATCTTTGATCACATTGTACAAAGTATCGCGTTCAACGGGTTGGCGGTTTACCTGTTTAATTAATGCAACCAATTCATCAGTGGTCATCGCAGGGTTTTGTTCTTCGCTTCCTGCCATCGAATAAATTTTAGTGGTATCATCAATGGTTCCGTCAAGATCATCTACTCCAAAATTCAAAGTCAATTGTGCATTCTTTCTTCCCAGCATTGGCCAGTAAGCTTTGATGTGCGGGAAATTATCCATATACAATCTTGCTACTGCATACATCTTCAGGTCTTCAATGATAGATACTTCAGGAACCTTGCTCATGTCGTTGTCCTGATTGCGGAATTTCAACGGAATGAAAGTATTGAAGCCACCTGTTTCATCCTGCAATTGACGCAAACGTTCCATGTGATCGATGCGATGGGTGTACGATTCAATATGTCCGTATAAAATAGTAGCATTGCTGTGCATGCCTAATTTATGTGCCGCTTTATGAATGGCCAGCCATCCTTCAGCATTCACTTTATCGGCACAGATCTTTTCTCTTATTTCGGGATGAAAGATCTCGGCACCACCACCGGGCAATGAATCATGACCGGCTTCGTGCAAGATTTTCATTCCTTCTTCGATACTCACATTTGCCTTGCGGAAAATATAATCCAGTTCAACAGGAGTGAAGGCTTTGATATGCAGATCGGGACGATGTGCTTTGATGGCTTTAAATAGATCTACAAAGAATTGCAAATTCATTTTTGGATGCACACCACCAACAATATGAACTTCGGTAACAGGCTGACCATCGTATTTCTTTACAATGTTGAGCATATCATCGATGGTTAATTCCCAGCCTTCTTCTTTGTGTGCATATAATCTTGAATAAGAACAAAACTTGCAACTGAACACACAAACATTGGTAGGCTCGATATGAAAGTTGCGGTTGAAATAAGTTTTATTGCCATGCTTTTGTTCGCGTACCCAATTGGCTAAAGCACCCAGGTAACTTAAAGAGCCGTGTTCGAATAAAAGAACACCCTCATCAAAGCTGATACGTTCTTTATTTAATATTTTTTGTCCTATTTTTTTAAGGTCCAGATTTGTTGTTGATTCTACTAACTGGGAAACGTCGGTAATTACAGAATGCATGTTCACAAATTTAATGGCGCAAATTTACATCCAAGATCTTATAACAACTAATGATGTTGCAAATATGGATATGATTTTTATCATTGGACATTAATGGTGAATTGTTTCTAATATTTTGGGATCGTGCTTGTGTTTAAACATAATGGCAAATAAGACGGCAATTACCAATGCATAAGTTGCGAATGAAATCCAGATAGCGTGCCAGTCTCTTGTACCGGCATGTGTAAAGAATTTGTCGATAACAATGCCGCTTACCAATCCGCCAAAGAAAGCACCGAATCCGTTTGTCATCATCATAAATAATCCCTGTGCACTCGAACGGATAAAAGCATCAGTAGTTGTTTCAACAAATAAAGAACCTGAAATGTTGAAAAAATCGAAAGCCATTCCGTAAACGATACAGGATAAAATGATCATCCATAAACCTTCGGACGGATTTCCGTACGAGAATAACCCGAAACGTAAAACCCATGCGAGCATTGAAATAAGCATCACGTTCTTGATACCGAATCTTCTCAGGAAAAATGGTATTGCCAGAATAAAAAGTGTTTCGCTTATTTGTGAGATGGACATGATAAGTGTTGAATATTTTATCATGAATGAGTTGGTGTACAACGGATTTTTTGCAAACTCCGAAAGGAAAACATCGCCGTACATATTAGTTAGTTGTAAGGCAGCGCCAAGAAACATGGAGAAAATAAAGAACAATGCTATTTTATACGTACCAAAAAGTTTAAAAGCTTTTAAACCAAATTTTTCGGCAAAACTTGCATTGTCTGCAATTAATTTTTGTGGCGGACATTTAGGCAATGTAAAAGAATAAATACCTAATATGATTGCCGAACAGGCTGCTATATAAAACATATTGGCCGATGCTTTATTGCCCGATAAATTGGTGGTCCACATGGCAACAATAAAACCAATGGTTCCCCAAACACGAATAGGGGGAAACACTTTTACAACATCATAATTATTATTTTTTAAAATGGTGTAAGCAACCGAATTTGATAAAGCAATGGTGGGCATATAACAAAGCATGGCTGCAAAAATGATCCA
>JAGWPQ010000102.1 GCA_028877045.1 Bacteroidota bacterium
TGATGGGTCTTTCACTACCAAGTTGGGTGTATTTTCAAACAGAACGACAACTGGTTTTAAATCGCTGCATCCATCACTATTTACGGCTTTAATATAATATGTACCGGCAGTATTTATGTTTTTAGGGGTTGGTACATAATTTATTTGTGAAGTATCTGTATAATAAGAAAAAGTCAGACCCGATGTGCTTCCAACTGTTACAAATGCTGCAGTTAAATCTACCAAACTGGGGTTACAGCCTATAATTGAATCAACAGTTTGCAACTTAAAAGACTGGGATGATGATTTAATGGTTGTATGCAATGTGTCTAAACAACCCAGATCGGGATAAGGAGTAACTATAACATGAAATAAAGTTCCGGACGGCGGTATCGGAGTTAGCTTTAAAACATTGGAAGTACCTAATATTTGTGAATAATCGGCATTATACCATTTATAATCATTGAATCCAAATGGAGCTGTCAAGCTTACTGAATTAGTATTGTTGCAATAAACATTTCCTGATACTGGGGACGAACAATTTTCATTAATATCAATATATGCATAACCAAAATGTGGGCCGTAAGCACAATCATGTGTGGTAAATTCTATCCGAACCGTTTTACCGGCATAACCAACCAATTTGATGGTTATGGGCGACCACGGTTTGTAATAAACATCTTCTCCTTTTGACGATAGCTGAAAGCCCGGCAGATTAGATGAGGCAACAAAATTAAAAGCACCGCAATCAATATATTTATTCGCTGTTACATCAAATACTTTTGAAGTAAAACCCGGTTGTGCCCAATATGCATGAGTTGGGTTTTGAAGTACAACTGCATAATTGTATATAATACTATAATTATCTTGATTAGCCGGAATAATAAATGTATAACTTATAGTTTGAGCATGCCCGATTCCAACACTATCACCCAACTTAACAGAATAATTAGATCCATTAGGGCTATTAATAGGAAATTGCCCAAATGGGTCTAATACCTGAGGAAAAGTATTTTTTAAAATATTAACACGAGTAGAAGAAGCAACCACATTACTTGTTATCGTACCATCTATTGAAGAAATTATTCCATCAGAGATTACCCAATTTTGAAATGTTCCCTTTTCGAATCCAATATTATCGGGACATTGAGCATCACTGGCTGATATAAAGAACAGAAAAATTGGCGCACATAATATTTTAATAAAATAGCCTCTCATTCTCTTCACTTGTTTAATAAATAACGAATACTTTTGTTGAATTTTAGTATACCTAATCCTAAAGATTTATTGGATTTACTTTACACATTTTAAAGACATAGACTATTTTGTATTCTAATCATATTACGCCAAGGTTGTATAAAAAGCATGAGATAAAATTACAATTAAATAAACGCATGTTTTTCTTTTAAAAAACTGACTTATATAATAACAAAGGCTGTATTTTGGATAACCCTTTATTTTATTCAAAATAATCTAATATGACCATCCGCTAACATCCGTTTGAGTAACAGTAAAAGATGTTTGCTGATCTAAAAATCCATAGCCATTATTAAGTGTAACGGGAAATGTATCGATTGGTGATCCTCCATTAAAAGTAATAGCAACATTAATAATTGTTTTGCTGGGATCAGCCCCTGAAACCTCAATAGTAAATTCTTTTGCGCCTGGCCCAGGAGTAGCATTAATACTCGGGTCTAAATACTTATTGACATGATGTCGAAAAAACAAAACTTTCTTTTGAACATGTTTTGTAGGCACAAAGCTCATACATACAATTGCAAGCGCAAGGATTGCAGATAACAGGATTTTTGTTTTCATAGCTTAAAGTTTTAAGAAACAAAGTTTACGGATTTTTATTTTAAGATAATATTTTTTTTTACTGTTTTTCGCCATCGTTGGTGTTTTTCACCAACG
Source organism: Bacteroidota bacterium (assembly GCA_028877045.1). Classification (GTDB taxonomy): domain Bacteria; phylum Bacteroidota; class Bacteroidia; order Chitinophagales; family Chitinophagaceae; genus CAIQDX01. The sequence goes on from JAGWPQ010000102.1 coordinate 1,894, forward strand.
AAATAAAATAGAATAGCCAACCATACAAAATAAAATAAAACAGGCCGCTCCTACGGAGCTAAAACATTTTTGTTATTTCATTCTACTACAAACAGTACGCTCCTATGGAGCTATGAAAAATGTTTTATTCTTAATTTTTTTTAAAACAGTTTGCTCCAATGGAGGCTGAATAAAAAACATTTTATTCTTTTTTTGCAAACCTTAGTTCCGTAGGAACGACCTGTTGTAGCAAATAAAAACAGAAACCAATTTAGCTCCGTAGGAGCGGCCTGTTTGTAACAAAAAAAAAGCAGGAAGTTTTAATTTCCTGCTTTTTAAAATCATATAAAAATCCGTGCAATCAGCGATGATTATTCATCATCATCAAAACTCATTGCTTCACGGGTTGAAGTCAATACTTCGTATTCTTCCTTGCTGCCAACGATCATGTTTTCGAAATCGCGTTGACCGGTACCTGCAGGAATCAAATGACCAGTGATCACATTTTCCTTCAAGCCCATCATGTAATCGGCTTTACCGTTGATAGCGGCAGAGCTTAACACTTTGGTTGTTTCCTGGAACGATGCAGCAGAGATCCAGCTTTGTACACCCAATGATGCTTTGGTGATACCCAACAACACCGGTGTTGCTGTGGCAGGTTTTGCATCGCGTACATCAACTAATTTCTTATCTGCACGGCGAAGAATAGAATTCTCTTCTCTTAATTCACGAAGTGTAACAATTTGTCCGGCTTTGAACCTGGTGCTTTCGCCTGCATCGGTTACAACTTTCTTATCGTAGATGCGATCATTCTCTTCAATAAAATCAAACCTGTCTTCCAGATCTTCTTCTAAGAATTTAGTATCGCCTGCATCAACGATCTCAACTTTCTTCATCATTTGACGAACGATCACTTCGATATGTTTATCGTTGATCTTCACACCCTGTAAACGATATACTTCCTGAATTTCATTCACAACATATTCCTGAACTGCAAACGGACCGCGGATCGAAAGAATATCAGCAGGAGCAATTTGTCCATCAGATAATGGTGCACCGGCTTTTACAAAGTCACCATCCTGAACAAGGATCTGACGAGTTAATGGAACCAGATATTTTTTAACGGCGCCATCTTTTGCTTCGACGATGATCTCTCTGTTACCACGTTTTACATTACCGAATGTAACCACACCATCAATTTCACAAACCACTGCAGGGTTACCCGGGTTTCTTGCTTCGAATAATTCTGTTACACGTGGCAAACCACCCGTGATATCTCTTAATTTACCCAACACACGTGGAATCTTCACCAACACTTGTCCTGCTCTTACTTCATCAGCTTCTTCAACAGAGATGTGGCTTCCAACAGGTAAGTTATATTGTTTGTGATCTTTTCCTTCAACAATAACAGTAGGGATCTTTGTTTTGTCTTTTGATTCGATAACCACTTTTTCGCGGTGACCTGTTTGTTCATCGGCTTCATCGCGGTAAGTAAATCCTTCTAAGATATTTTCGAATTTGATCTTACCGTTTTGTTCAGCAACAATTACATTGTTGAACGGATCCCATGTACAGATCACATCACCTTTCTTCACCTGCTGTCCATCCTTCACCTGTAATGTAGAACCATAAGGAACGTTATTGGTAATCAATAAACGATCATTCTTCACATCCATGATCCTTACTTCACCGGTACGACCGATTACGATATTTACTTTATTTCCTTCATTGTTTGTTGTTGATACAGTTCTTAAACCATCGAACTGAATGGTTCCGTCAAATCTTGCATTCAATGAAGATTCAATTGATGAAGAACCCGCAACACCACCCACGTGGAAAGTACGCAATGTTAACTGTGTACCCGGCTCACCAATTGATTGTGCGGCAATGATACCCACTGCATCACCACGTTGTGCCAAATAACCTGAGGCCAAATTCTTACCATAACATTTCACACAAACACCACGTTTGCTTTCGCATGTTAATACCGAACGAATCTCTACCGATTCAATTCCTGCATCTTCAATTGCCTGAGCAATTTCATGCGAAATTTCTTCACCGGCTTTGATAATTAATTCATCAGTTACCGGATTAAATACATCGTGCAATGAAGTACGTCCTTCAATTCTGTCGGCTAATGGTTCAATGATATCTTCATTATCTTTTAATGCAGTTGTTGCAATGCCGCGTAATGTTCCGCAATCTTCTTCACCGATCACCACATCCTGTGAAACGTCAACCAAACGACGGGTCAAGTAACCGGCATCGGCTGTTTTCAAGGCAGTATCGGCCAAACCTTTACGGGCACCGTGTGTAGAGATAAAGTAATCCAATACATTCAATCCGCCTTTAAAGTTCGACAGGATCGGGTTTTCAATAACTTCACTTCCTGTGCTGCCGCTTTTACGAGGTTTTGCCATCAATCCACGAATACCTACCAGCTGTTTAACCTGTGTTTTAGATCCACGGGCACCTGAA
>JAGWPQ010000103.1 GCA_028877045.1 Bacteroidota bacterium
ATGTAATCACTAAACAAAAAGAACAGGAAGAAGAATTGCGCATCAGCGAAGAAAGATACAGGGATATTGTTCAAAATACATCCGATTTAATTCAAAGTGTAACTGCTAACGGGAAACTACTTTTTGTTAATGATACATGGCTTTCTAAATTAGGTTATACGAAAGAATATGTGTTGGGAAAAAATATTTTTTCATTTATTCATCCCAAAAGTAAAAAGACTTGTGAGCTCATTTTAAAAGGACTGAAGAATCAAGAAACTTTTCAATCAACAGAAATTTCATTTATAACTAAGGATGGTAAAGAAGTAATATGCGAAGGCAATATCAGTGCAGTATATAAAAACAATAAAATGCTGCATACAACAAGTATGCTCAGAGATATTACTGAAATAAAAAGAAACAGGCATGAGCTTGAAGAAAAGCGAAATCTGTTATTGAATGCGGAAAAAATGGCAAAGGTTGGAAGTTGGTATTTGGATTTTAAGAGCAATAAGGCTTTTTGGTCTAAAGGGTTATATAACATATTTGGAATTAAAGAAGGAACCGAAATGAGTTTTGAGAAATTCATTTCGCATGTTCATGATGATGACAAAGATTTTGTAAGTGAAACATGGTTTAATACATTAAAAGGCGAAAAACATTATATCGAGTTTAGAATAAAAAGCAAATTGCCGGAAAAATGGGTGAGGTCAATTATTAAAATGGAATTTGATGATTTAAAAAATCCCCGAACTGCAATAGGTTTTATACAGGATATTACTGAATCGAAAAGTAACTTAAAGAAACTGGAACTTCAGCAACAACAATTAAAGAATGCCCAGAAAATTGCGAACATGGGTAGTTGGATATATGATGTTGTGAATGATAAATTGGAATGGTCTAATGAAACATATCATATTTTCGAAATCCCGTTGAATAGTCCAATGAATCTTGACAAATTTATAGACAAGGTACATCCCGAGGACAGGAAATTTGTAACAGATGCATGGAATGCGGCTTTAACCGGAAAAAAATATGATATTGAACATAGAATTATTGTTAACGGGCAGGAAAAATGGGTGAGAGAAAAGGCAAAAGTAGAATTTGATATAAATCGCCGACCCTTAACAGGCATTGGTATAGTTCATGATATCACTGAGATGAAAAAAAATGAACTCAGGCTGGTTGAAAGCGAGATGCAATTAAATGATGCCCAGAAAATTGGTAAAATAGGCAGCTATGTTTGGAACACTGAAACTGATGAAATAACAGGAAGTCGGGAACTTTATGAAATTCTCGAAATAAAAGATAAAGGAGATGTTTTTTCCTTCAGTGAGCAATTTAGCCATGTTTCGCAGAATGATAAACCGGCATTAATCAGGAAAATCGAAATATCAAAAGAGCAACGTTCTTCTTTCACACATCAATTCCAGTATATTACCCTTTCAGGAAAAGTAAAATATCTTGAAGTAAGAAAAACCGCTGATTCAATGAAACAAAATCCTGTTTTGTTTATTGGTACGCTGCAGGATATCACTGATATTAAAATGCTTGAAAAGAATTTATTTAATTCCATTATTGAAACAGAAGAAAAAGAAAGAGAAAGAATATCGATAGAATTACATGATGGAGTTTGCCAGCAACTTTCAGGGTCAGTTATGTTATTGAAAATGGGAATTAAATCGCTAGAAGCAAATGATAAAAAAGGAATTAATCTTATTAAGG
>JAGWPQ010000104.1 GCA_028877045.1 Bacteroidota bacterium
CATCAATTAAATGAGGGTCATTCGGATTATAGGTTTCAAAGTTTTGACCATCCGCCGTACGAAGCTTGATTGTTTGCCCGGACATCTCAACACGGTCAACCAGTTTATTCTTAACCTTCGCAATAAAGTCCGAATAGGGTATGGACTCGTCTATCGGCGGCGTTGTATTTACGCGGTTATAGATTAGAAATGCACCAGATAACACAACACTCCAAAGGAGTATGTTCAGTATATATTTTTTCATCGTTTAAACCCATTTTTTGAATCTAGTTGATGACCAAGTGCAAAGACCGTTTTTTCGTAGAACCAGGTACTTTTAAAAGTATTATGCCGCTTGGTTACCTCATGAGCCAATTGTGGAAACATATAAACTTCACTTTTCTTTTTTACTGCATCACTCATCCTGTTATATGCGCTGAAAGTGCAGGTTGGCGGCGCCATAAGGTCTAATAACCCGCCTCCCAATAAAACAGGGCATTGTATGTCGGGTGTAAAATTTTGTGTCTCAAAATAAGAAAGCGTTGCCATATACCTTTCTTTCGGAGCCGTATTATGCTTTTTAAAAAAATCTTTCAACATCCTGATAACAAAACTTGGGTCGGGCCGATAACTACAGATATCATAATTGGTACTGAAATCACAGAAAACCGGATTATCCGTAACACAAAAAGTAATTTTCTTGCTCATTGCTGCAACGATCCAGGTTAATGTACCACCCTGACTTCCACCAAAAACTCCTATTCGGGAAATATCTATTTTCATATCTGCATGAGATAAAATAAAATCCAATCCACGCATACAATCCATATAAATTCCGCGATACACATATTTATTTTTATCTTCCAAATGCAGGGTCAAAACATCTTCCTTATTCGGATTGATCACATTGAAACTTTCGCCGATGCCACGCGGATCGATGGTGAAACCAACAAAATCGTCAAAGAAAATTGGTTTCATTTCTATCAAATAACCGCCAAGTCCGTATAGCACAGGATACTTGCCCATAGGACGCGGTACTGTAAGCCAACCATAAATTTTTATATTATCCAATGAATACATCTCAACACGATACACTTTATGTGTGGGTGTTGACAGTGTATCCTCTTCAATGATATTATATTTTGGATCAACAGCGGCTAAATCATCTTTTGCCTTTTGCCAATATGCATCAAAGTCAGCAGGCTTATGCACAGGCGTAGTTATTTCGTAAGGTTTATAACCAAAAACATTTCTAACTGTATCATCATAATCTGAAAGATTTATTTTAAAGATGATATCATAAAATCCGGGGTCATTCACCGGAATATTCCATTCAAATTTTCTTCTTCGGTTCCCTTTCAGATTTACATCAATTTCACTTAATCCAACAGTTTCACCTGTGGCTGTTTTTACTTCAACGGCAATTTTTCCCTCCTGACTTGTTTTGTAATTATTGATCACTTCTACATCGTACCTCACCGGATGATTCGCATCAAACAAACAATTTTTTTTATGTGAAATAATGTTGACTACAACTGTTTCCGGTGCTCTGTTTCTTCGGGCAAAATTTGCCGATGCAAAATTTTCTCTCTTGTTAACGGCAGCATAATCCGCACTGCAGATAAACATAGTTGAAAATAATAAAAACGGCAACAAAATTCTCATATCAGAATAAAAATTAGCTACTTATAAATTTAAGATTTTTAGCCATCACAATTAACAACACAAAATGTTTATGAAAATAATTTAAAACTCTTTTCTTTAGTTTAAACAGATGAGAACACAATGTTAATTTGCTTTTGTCTTTTTAGATACAACAAAAGGCATTTAGAATATTTAATTGATTAACTTATGCAAAGGTCCTTATCAAATCAAAGAATGACTGATTAAAAAATGCTTAAGAAAAGCGATTTCACTTTAATAAATGATATAATTAATACTTAAAAACCTTGCCATTTACCATTACTTCCTGTTTAGTTTCATCAAATGTGGCTTTGTAGCCGGTATGTATAGCAGCATTCGTCATGATATTGGCAATGGAATGATAGTAGCCTGCTTCAACAGGTGCATTGGGTTGTTTTCTGCTGCGTACAGATTCCATCCAGTTACGGACATGGTTTGATGTAAGCACATCGCCGCCAGTGTTTGCAGATGCAACCACTTTTTCGCTTAGTTCCGATAAATTAATTTCGGGAAGCAGGTTTGCCTTCATATTCATGGCTGCAGCTTCTCTTTCGTGTAAGCCACCACGAGGAGAAATTTTATTGGTAATTAAATTTAATTCACCGCCATTCGAATAATAAATTTCGGAAGGGTTTTCATCGCCGTTATGCATGCGTGATGAAAAAACAACCTGAAAATTTTTATCATTTTTTTCATCCCCATATTCGAAGACTGCGGTTGTTGTATCCCAATTTTTGCGCCCATCTTTCCAAACATACACACCGCCGTTGGCAACAACACTGCGTGGATGTTTTAACTGTGTGAACCAATGAACGGTATCGATCTGATGGCTCATCCATTGTCCCGGCATGCCCGAAGAATAAGGCCAGAACAAACGATACTCTAAATATTTTCTTGCATCAAAATTTTCATAAGGGCGGTTCATGATAAATCTTTTCCAATCGGTATCTTCTTCTTTTAATTGTGCCACCAATGCAGGCCGGCGCCATCTTCCGGGCTGATTTACATTCCATGTTAATTCAACCATGGTGATGTTTCCAAATTTTCCTGACTGAATAAAATCGGCTGCTGCTTTATAATTTGCACCGCTTCTGCGTTGCGAACCGATCTGAATAATTTTATTGGATGCTTTGATGGCTTTTAATGCAGCACGATTATCTTCCATTGTTTCTGCAAATGGTTTTTCAACATAAGCATCGCAATTTGCTTTCACTGCTTCGATGGAATGCAAGGCATGCTGAAAATCGGCTGTGCTTATAAAAACGGCATCAACAGTTTTTGAATTATATAATTCATCATTGTTTTTAAAAGCAGCAATATCGTGTTGCAGTTTATTTTTCCAGAAATCAACGCCTTCCTCTCTTCGTATTTTCCACAGGTCAGAAACAGCAACGATATCAAAATTCAGTTCTTTATAACATTTCATGAAAGCGGGAGCATGCGAAAACTTATGACGGTCCGAAAAGCCCACTACGCCTACTCTTACGCGATCGTTTGCACCGATGATCTTATTATAACTGCTTGCCGTGAAAGCAACTTTACTCAACATTATTCCTGCTCCGGCCATAGCAGTTTGTTTAATAAATAAACGTCTGTTTTTTTTCATACAACAAAATTTATTTGAAGAAATTATTTTCAATCAGGTTCTAAAATACAAAAACTAAAATCAATTATTGTTTGATATTGGTTGCTATTTTGCTTCGGCAACAAAAAAGTACTCTTTTCCCGAATTAAAATTATCAGAGAAGTGCTGTTGGGTAAGTGATGGTTTATTCTTTAACCAATCCTGCAAAGTATAAATATTGTATTGTAATGTTTCGTTGATGAATTGAAATATATCTTCATCGTTATAATGATATGCCGTTGCGCCTGCTTTGCCAAACTCGAACAACAATACCGGTTTTGATTGCTGAATGGTTTTTACAGCGCCATGCATTACCCACAATTCGGCGCCTTCCACATCCATTTTTATTAATGCAATTTTTTCGGCCGAAGGAATGATATCATCCAATAATGCTGTTTCTACAAAAATAAAAGTGTCTTCTTCTTTTTTATCGTAAGCTCGTTTCAGCAATCCGCTGTAAGCCATATCTGTCAGCACTAAATTAAATGCGGCTGTTTCTTTTTTATCGCTCAACGCAAGACAAAATATTTTTGCATTATTTCTGAATTTCTGTTTCAACAATTTAAACAATTCAGGAATAGGTTCAAACGCATAATGTGTTGCCTGCGGTGCTGCATCCATCATCATCTTTAATATTTTCCCCTCGTGTGCACCAACATCAACACACACACTGTCCGGCCGGCAAACTTTATAAATGATTTTCTTTGTAAGCCTGTCGTACCGCTCATTCTGCGTCAATGCAACAGGAGAAAGCAACATGATCTTCTTTGCAATATTTTTTAAAGCATCAATCAATATTTATGCTTTTTACATTGGTAATATATCTTCTCCATTTATCGATCAGTTGCTGCATATCATCGGGCAATTCGGTTGTAAAAAACATTTCTTTATTTGTTCGGGGATGAACAAAGCCCAATGTTTTTGCATGCAGTGCGCAACGCGGACAAATCTCAAAACAATTATCTACAAATTGTTTGTACTTGGTATAAACAGTTCCTTTTAAAATTTTATCGCCGCCATATTCCCAATCATTAAATAAAGTGTGGCCAATATATTTCATGTGCACACGGATCTGATGAGTTCGTCCGGTTTCCAGAATACATTCAACCAGGGTCACATAATTAAAACGCTCCAAAACCTTATAATGCGTGATGGCATGTTTACCGGTTTCGCCATCAGGATACGTGGTAAACATTTTCCGGTATTGCTGATGCCGTGCAATATGCGCTTCAATCCTTCCTTCATCTTCAGGCACATCGCCCCAAACAACAGCCACATATTTTCGTTGCACGGTATGATTATAAAATTGTTTTGCCAAATGCACTGCTGCTTCTGCATTTTTTGCCAACACAATTAATCCGGTTGTGTTTTTATCTATGCGATGCACCAGACCATAACGCGGCAAATCATCTTCGCTTAACTGCGGATTTTGTTGCAGTAAATGATATGCCACACCATTTAGTAATGTGCCGGTATAATTGCCAACGCCGGGATGCACTACCATGTTTGGCTTTTTATTGATCACCAGCACATCATCATCTTCGTAAACAATATTCAGCGGAATATCTTCGGGTTTTAATTCAGTGTATTCGGGATTAATTAAATTCAGTAAAATAATTTCATCGCCGGGTTTGGTACGATAATTACTTTTTACAATTTTACCGTTAACGGTTAAAAAGCCCGACTCTATTGCTTTCTGGATCTTATTGCGTGTGGCACCTTCAATACTTTGTTGCAGCCATTTATCTATGCGCATAGGCTCCTGCCCTTTGGCGATCACAAATTCCTTGCGCTCGTAAAGTTCTTCACTCGTTTCATCTTGTTGTAATTCTATCTCATCGCTCATAAATGCAAATGTAAGCTATGATCGAGATTTTTTATTTTGTAGCCGGCTTTTGCACTGAACCGAACACCTGTTGCGTCGCACTCTTGTACGTTCGGTACTTTATTGAACAATTTAAACTTCCGAGGTTGTTAGTAAAAATGTCAAGGCGATAAAGTTGAAATAACGCGTA
>JAGWPQ010000105.1 GCA_028877045.1 Bacteroidota bacterium
GTAACAAGTCATTTTTCCAACAATAAACCTTCGAAACAAAAACAGGAATTTTTGCGTGAAATATATGATATCAAATTTGAGATCTGCGGAAGCGAATTAATGGCTGCTATTTTTGAAAGCATTGAAATAAAAAGACTATGGCCTGTTTATAATAAAAGCCAGAAACATTTCGAACGATCGTTTGGCATTTATATGTTTGAAGATGCAAAAGGTTATTTGCGATTGGGGATTGACAATAAACACAAGCATTTGAAACCACTGGCTTCTTTTCATATCATGGCCGACGCACACCGCACTTTGTGGAAATTGATAAATGAATTTGAATTGCATCCTGCATTATGTTATTTAGACAGATCGGATAAAATTGTAAAGGACCTGCCCGATGTAAATGATTATAATAAACGGTTGCAGCAAGCTGTTGAAAGTATTAAATCAGAACAAAAAACTTATTTGATCAAGAATGGTTCATCAAATTATATTTTGGTGGAAGAAGGAAAGTTTTATGGTATGGGAACAGTTGAAGATGAAACGATTTCGTATGATGTTGAACAACTAAAATCGATCCTGACTGCTTACCCCGAAAATGAAGTACTTCGTTCGATGCTCAGAAATTACACCGAACGTTTCCCTCATCATGTGATAGAATTATAAATGACCTGTTGGCAGAATCAACGTTTTGATTGATTTTTAGCAGCACAGTAACCTATTTGTACAGATAATTATATTATCCCTATCTTTTCCGGTATATACTAATAAGGCTGCAATACTGCCTGCAAAAGCCATGGCGCTTTGCTAGACTTGCCATGAGTGAAGGGTAGTTTCGCTTTGCTTGATAGCTATCATATTGCCATATAAGTCAAGGATAATACAGGTGCAAGTCGCATATGAACCATATATAAGCTACTCCTATTAAGAGTAGCTTATATGTAGCTTATATATGGCTTATTGCAGAAAATGGTATATATCTATCACAAGGTTACACACCCTGTTCTGTACCTGAGAAACGGTACAGCTATATGGGCATCATACCCTTATAGTTCATCAGCAAACTTGTTTTCAGCAAAACCCTTTGGCAGCAGTAAACAGGTTTTGGTAAATTCAATTCATCCAACGGGTTATAATTAATAAAATCTTCAGTGTGCAGTTGCTGTAAAATAAATATCTTTCAAGAAATAAAACTACCATGAAAGAACAAAACCTTAAAAACCATCCACGTTTTGTACCATTATACCATTATGTGGCATCATTGCTGATTTTGGCAATATTAATCGGCTCGATCGTTAATTTGGTACACAGCACCGAAGAAACCATTTATTCAGCATCGCTGATCACTGCATTAACAATTGTGGCTGCATTGAATTGGGCATTTCTGAGAATATTTGCTTTGAAAGCACAAGACCGTGCTATCAGGGCCGAAGAAAATTTTCGTCATTTTATTCTAACCGGAAAACCGCACGACAGCAGATTGAAGATGAGCCAAATCATTGCATTGCGTTTTGCAAGTGATGAAGAGTTTGTTGCATTAGCACAACGCGCAGTAGCTGAAAACTTATCGAACCCTGCCATTAAAAAAGAGATCAAAAACTGGCGTGCCGATTATCATCGTGCCTGATCAAAATAAGGTTGCAAACTATTAAATAACTGAGAAGGCATTAATGTCTTCTCTTTTGTTTTTGCATTAATGAAATACAAAACAACTCTTCCCACAGTTAATAATTTTCCTGATTCGTTATAAACTTCCTGATGAAATTCTATACGATGATCATTCGGTAATTCTTTCAAAATTGTTTTTACTGTAAGCAGATCATCATAATTAGCGGGCCGAAGGAATTTTGAATGCAATTCAACAATAGGCATGATCACACCCATCTTTTCCATGTCTTTATAGGTAAAACCTAAGCTTCGTATGCTTTCTGCCCGGCCTACCTCAAAAAATTGCGCATAGTTTCCGTGATAAACTACATCCATCTGGTCGGTTTCGGCATACCTAACCCTAACAGTTGTTGTGCTCTCGAACATGAATTAAAATTTGTTTGTAAAGTTATAGCTGTTTATTCTTTATCCACAAACAAGCGAA
>JAGWPQ010000106.1 GCA_028877045.1 Bacteroidota bacterium
GCCCGATAACAGTTAAACAGATTTTTTTCATGAAAGGTTAAAATGAATGATTTTGAAAATTAATTACAACCGCAGCCTCCGCCTGTTTTGCCGCCATTGGCACCGGATGCACCTTCGCGGTAAGATTGAAAATTCAATTCATTCTTTTCAACTTTTCGGTTAGTTAATGCCATCTCCGAATCATTCAATTTATTTTTTTGGTATTCTTTCACATGTACACAAGAAGAAAGGACAGCAATAAAAAATATTGCTGTGAAGAGTTTAAAAAGTAGTTGTTTTTTCATGTTGGGTTTATTTATTAAAACGAATATTATTTGATGTGTAAATTTTATCGTTGTCATCAATAACTATTGCTTCCATATCTTTTATTTGATTGATCATGTGTAATCCTGCTTTCACTCCCATAATCGTAACAGGTGTTGCCATTGCATCGGCTATTTCTGCATTTTTTGTGATGATCGTTACACTTTTTATTCCGGTTACAGGCAGGCCTGTTCGCGGGTTAATGGTGTGCGAATATTTTTTCCCATCAATCAAAATAAACTTTTCATAATTGCCCGATGTTGCAACAGCCAGACCGGTAATTTTCATGAATGAAAAAACCTCGCCCGAATAATTTGGATTTGCGATCCCAATGGTCCACTCTTCACCATTCGGCTGTAAGCCCCATGCAGTAAGGTCTCCCGAAGCATTCACCACACCGCTTTCAACTCCTATCTGCTGCATAATTTTTTTTGCCATCTCTGCTGCATACCCTTTTCCAATACCGCCAAAACCAATTCGCATTCCTTTTTCTTTTAAAGAAACTGTCTTGTTCACTTCATCCAAAATGATATTCCTGTAATCGATCAACCGCACCATTTCTTTTGCGGTTTCTTTATCGGGCAACGATTTCATGGTGGTATCGAAATTCCACAACGATTTATCTATCGAGCCATAAGTAATATCAAAAGCACCTTGTGTGATATTGGAGATCCTGATCGAACGTTCGATCAATCTGAAAGTTTCTTCACTTACTTTAACCGATTCAATACCTGCGTTTCTGTTAATTAAATTTGTTTCGCTGTTTTCGTTGAATGTGGTTAATAATTTTTCTATCCGTTTAATTTCGTTGATACCCGCATTGATTCTTTCGTTGGCCCAATCTTCATCATCCGACACAGCGCTAATTTCGAATTGGTTGCCCATTAAAAAGGCATTGACTTTAAATACCTGCTTTTGCTTCATAAATTATTTGTCGGTATCAATGCTTGATTTTATATCCTCAATAAATTCGTCGATTGTTGTTTTAGGAAAACCTTCCCATTCTTTTATAACTTTGCCGTCTTCATTTAATAAAACTGTTAGCGGAAAACTTCCCTGCGTATTATATTGATCGGCAATCGCATCGTTTATTTTTTGTTGAGCCGATGGCAATTGATTTTTTCTTGACCGTGGGAAATCTGCATTTACCAAGACCAGGGTTGAATCTGCAAACTTTTGAAACTCATCACTGCCAAAAATTTCTTTGTGCAGCCTGATGCAGGGGCCGCACCAATCGGATCCCGAAAAATTAAGTAAGATATGTTTGTGTTCTTTTTTTGCAAGTTGTTTGGCATCCTGCAAATTATGCTGCCAGCTAATGAATGACATACAAACAATGGCTAAAGAAAGCACCAATAGTCTTTTCATAAATAAAAAATATTTACCCGTAACTAAAAAATGGTTCAAAAAAATTTGATGATGTTTAAAACCAATAACCGTGCTAAAAAGACCCCGGTCAACTAATTTTAGAAAACTTTAAGTGTTTATACATCGATTTGAAAGTGAAATTAACTTTTAGCTTGTTAACCCAAGGTTAATTGAAAGTTTGATTGATCTGGTGTAAAGCCATATCAGGAATCATAAGTAAACTGTAAAGCTTTTTCAGTACAAGACAATATGCAATAGGAAGCTGTTTTAACTATACCTGCTTCGTACCTTCTTCGTATCAAGTCCACTAATTAGTGGACTTGATACGAAGAAGGTAATAAAAAGGTAACAAGAGATGATTATCCTGAGAATGAGAATTAGCGGATTTGAAAAATAACGCGTAACAATAATTTTTTATTTATTGGTAAAGCTGATTAACTTTAGGGGGATTAACAAAAGTTGATTGCTATATTTAAGTGTTAGTAGTAATACCAAATATGCTTTATGTTTCTATACATAGTTGGATACAGTTAATTAATTTAACATAACAAAGACATAAATGCTTATTAGCCACGAAGAATTATTTTTGGGGACAGTACAAGATTTGCGTACAAAAATCAGATCGAACAAGTCGTATAATCTAATAAGAGCTTGCGGCTTATGCAGACATTTACTTTTAGACGAATACCCGTTGGTTCATCAAGTAAATAAAAATTATAAACTTCCAATTACATTTTATATTAAGGACTATACTCCGCTATCCTAAGAGTTAGCGAAGCGCTCTTTGGATTTATAATGATAATCAGACTTAGTCTGATTCTTATTATTGCATCCAAACTGCCGAATAAAAAACAAAGCGTTGAAGTGTGCGACGCCGGTAAAGCCAAATTGAATTACAACAGCTTGCTACAAAATAATTCCTCGTTTTAAAATTCATCTTCAAACTTTCTTGTTTGAATGAAATGATTTTTGTTGTCATATCGCAGCAAACGAATGAGCAGTTTTATTTCCCTGAAAAAAATATTATCTTCAAAAACATTTACAATAATTAAATTGTAAGGCCATTGAAAATTTACTTCTCACCAAAATCAAAAACTTATGGAACAAACAACGATTGCTATTAAAGACAATTCGGCCAACCCCGGCCCATTGGGCTTATTTGGATTTGGCATGACAACCGTTTTGCTTAATCTTCACAACGCCGGTATTTATGAAATGAATTCGATGATCCTTGCCATGGGATTATTTTACGGCGGCATTGCACAGATCATTGCGGGCATCATGGAATCGAAAAAAAATAATACGTTCGGTATGACCGCATTTATTTCGTACGGATCGTTTTGGCTTACATTGGTTGCATTGATCGTGTTGCCAAAATTGGGATGGATCACTGCCACATCAACTGAAGGCATGATCGCCTATTTAATTATGTGGGGCATATTTACTGCGTTGCTTTTTGCAGGCACATTAAAAATTAACCGTGCATTGCAATTTGTGTTTGCCACATTGACCATTTTATTTTTCTTATTGGCAGCAGGCGATGCAACAGGCAATGCAGCATTAAAACAATTTACCGGTTACGAAGGTTTGCTTTGCGGCGCATCGGCCATTTACACAGGCACAGCGGGCTTATTGAACGATGTGTATGGAAAAACTGTGTTGCCGGTTGGAGCAGTTAAATAAAAAATTTGCAGAAATAATAACTAAATATTTATTCGTAAAAACTGTTTTTAAATCAGTCATTGCTTAGTTTCGAATACAAAATTACTTGTCATGTCATATCCTTATCAGATCAATTCTTTAGAACAATATCAGAAAGATTATAAGCACAGCATCGATGATCCTGCAGGATTCTGGGGCAATATTGCCGAACATTTTACCTGGAAAAAAAAGTGGGACAATGTGCTTGAATGGAATTTTAAAGAACCAAAAATAGAATGGTTTAAAGGTGCCAAATTAAACATCACAGAAAATTGTTTGGACAGGCATCTCGAAAAATTCGGTGATACACCTGCATTGATTTGGGAGCCCAACGATCCTGATGAACA
>JAGWPQ010000107.1 GCA_028877045.1 Bacteroidota bacterium
AAAGAAAGAGCCTGTCGCGATTCGTATAAACGCGTAAATACTTCTAAGGCATGTTTTCTGGCCCTATCGTTCAATTGCAACAATAATTTACTTGGTTTTCTGTACGGTGTATCGCTGGTAAGATCGTGAATGATGAGCAGATAAGAAACCTGATCGAACATCTTCTTCATTTGAATACTTTGAAGAAGGTTACTGAATTGCTGATCGATCTTCGATTCCTGCGAATTGTTATTCGATTCTATAAATTGGTTTTGCGATTGATCGGCCAAACCCGTTGAAATTTTAGACGCCGATATATAAGTATCGGGAAGATTACGAACTAAATAATAAGTAAGTAATACTGTAAATATAGGTATGCCAAAAAGTATAAACTTTTGGCGGCGTAACTGATTGATGAATTTGATTAGTTCCATTAGTGAATATCTTCAAGTTTTTTACCAATTAATTCTTCAATACTGCTTTTTGCTATTAATACCGATCCTTCTGCTTCGATAACTCTTTGCCGCTGATCGGAAGATAATATCATCGACTTACTGTAATTCTCAAAAGTTTCTTCTCCTTTTTCGAACTTGTATTTAAATTGTTTACTTAAACTTTCGGCATCCAAAGCTGCCTGCGTTTGCAGTCTTAAGATAGTTAGTTGTTGAATATATTTAAAGTAGCGGCTTTTTACATCGGCTTCCAAATTCAAATTATATTCGTCCTGATCCAATTGCGCTATTTTAAATTCCTCGCGGCTTTGTTTAAGCATAATTGGTTTCTGAATCATGGAAGATATGTTAAGAAAAAGTCCAAGCTGAAAACCGGATAATGTAGGATTAGTAAGGGTTTGAGCATAGGTTGGACTGTAAAATGCCGATACGGTAAATATATCGAACCACGACAATCTGGCTTTCTTTATATTACTTGATGCTATAATTATTTTGTGATTAAACACTTTCATTTTGGGGTAATTGCTTTTTGCCGTATCGATCAATTTTTGGAGGAATACATAATCAATTCCTGCAGCTAATGATTCCTGAGCCCGTACAGAAAAAGTACAAAGAGCAAAAGAAAGAATAATAAAATATTTAATGATTTTCATGAATATTGGATAGCAGGTTTTGGTGCAAAAATATTTTCTTCATAAGAAATGTTATTTATTATTTCGATCCTGAAACAATCTATAAAATGAAATAAAACATTCAGCTTTTTAAAGGTAACAAAAGAATTGCTTCGATTGCTATTTTATTACTTTCAAAATATCATTCGTAAACTCGAAAAAAAATCTAACTTCAATAATATTTCAATTCAATAGTATGTCTTTAAAAGATTCTATTAAAAGCAATCCCCGGATCAAAAAGCTTGTTCATTGGATGCTGGTACCAACTAACGAAGCAAGACCACGGTTATGGGTGAAATGGTTTGTAAATCCTTTCATCCATAAAATAGGAAGAGGTGCGAAAATAAGATGGAGAACAAGAATTGACGTGTTGCCTTTCAATCAATTTATTCTTGGTGATCATTCTACCATCGAAGATTTCAGCACCATCAATAATGGTGTTGGCAATGTTATCATTGGCCATCATACTTTAATTGGAATGGGTAATACGATCATTGGCCCCATTACCATTGGCAACAACGTAATTTTCGCACAAAATATTGTTGCCAGTGCTTTAAATCATGAGTACCGCGATATTAATGTTCCTATACACGAACAAAAAGTATTAAAAGCAGCGATTGTTATTGAAGATGATTGCTGGATAGCCGCCAATGCCGTTATTACCTCGGGAGTTACTATTGGCAAACATAGTGTGGTTGCGGCCGGAGCCGTTGTTACAAAAAATATTCCCCCTTATTCGGTTGTTGTTGGCAATCCGGCAAAAGTGATCAAACAATTCGATTTTACTAAACAGGAATGGATGAGGGTTTAATTATTATATGAGCTTATGCTCGATGGCATATTTAATTAATTCGGTGTTGGTATGCATGTGCATTTTTTCGAGGATCCTTGCACGGTAAGTACTGATTGTATTTACGCTCAACGAAAGCAATTCGGCCATTTCGGAAATACTTTTTCCTGCTGCAATAAATTTCATCACTTCAAATTCTCTGTTCGATAAATTTTCGTGTGGCGGCTTATCAAGATTGTCGCCGTAAGCATCGGCAAGTAATTCGGAAATTTCGGGCGTGATATATCTTTTACCGCGAAGGATGTATTCAACTGCTTTTATTAATTCGTCGGGTGCGCTGTCTTTTGTAAGATATCCCGATGCACCGGCTTTGATGGCACGTACGGCATATTCTTCGGCTGCATGAACACTTAAAACAAGCAATGGTGTTTTCAGCGCAAAATCTTTTACTTCTTTAATTATTTCAACCCCTGATCTGCCCGGCATGGAAATATCCGAAATGATAACATCATAAGTTTCTTTCGAAACTTTTTTCAACAGATCAACAGCATCGGCAACTTCATCAATTTGTGCATGCGGATATTCTTCTGTAAGGATCAATCGCAATCCTTTTCGTACAACACTGTGATCATCTGCAATTAAAATTTTCATAGTTTGATATTTTTCCAGGTCGAGTATAAAGTTATAATAAATATAAAATAGTTTTTAAATAATTATATAAACTTCAAAGTTTTATTTATCTGCTTTGCAAAAATGATTAAGCTATCTTATTGTAATAAAACTGAATCGGTAAGCCTGTAATTTTTTTTGTTAACGGACTGAAGTTTTTCATTGCAAAGAAAATCAAATCCATTTCTTTTCCCCCTTTAAGAAAAAATGCCCGAAAGACAGATGGAGCTTGAGACTCATTTTATACATTTAGAATCACACTGAAGTTTTTCATACATTTTTCAGGGTTTACAAATGAAATTTCAGGCAAATGCAAGCATTAAAGCACTATTTTTTATTACTGATAGTGTTGATTAAAAACCTGAGTACCAAATAAATTTTTGAATTATAATTTGATAGGGTTGGGAAAAACAGTAGCATCCAAAAATAATTAAATCGAATACGGTATTCTGATTGTAAGGACAACACCCTTAGAAACAGCAGCCTCGAATTTATGCTCGCCTCCAATACTTTCAATTCTTTTGATCATATTTTTAATTCCAATACCGCTGCCGGTATTAGGACTTGAAATATTGAATCCCTTTCCATCATCTTTGATTTCAAGTAAAAAAGTTACCTCTTCAAAAAACAAATTAAGGTTTATATTTTTAGCTTCTGAATGTTTTTGGCTGTTATTGACAAATTCCTGTACTACCCTGTAAATATTTATTGCAATATGGTCTTCGGGTTCTATGACTTTACAGGTTGAATGAAAAGTATACCGGACAGACTTATCAATCCTGGAAAAATCAAGAAACAAATTGCTTAATGCTTCAACTAAACCTTCGTCCTTAAACGATTGGGGAGTTAACTGGTGCGAAACATTTCTTGCATCGCTTACTGATTGCTGAAGTATATCAATA
>JAGWPQ010000108.1 GCA_028877045.1 Bacteroidota bacterium
AATCCAATTTTACGCCCAATAATTTTTCAGGATCATTACAATAACTTTTAAAAGTCATTAAAGAAAAAAACAGGGTTAGGCAAACAATTAGAAATGATTTCATAAAATAATTTTAAGTTTTAGCAATAAATGATCATCATCAAATATTTATCATAAAGCGGGTACAGGACTGCTGAATCTGGATTTTCCCGTACAACTGCTTACACAATATTTTGATGTTTTCCCTTTTACCGAAGATTCTAAACAAGTATGCAGGCATTCCATTTTTTGTTCCTGGAATTTCATATTGGCCGATAGTATTTGTACTTTTTCTGCAATCTCATTATTCCTGTCGCTTAACCTGTTGATCGAATACCAACTAAGACATTGTGCAGCCAGATCCGAATATGTTTCGCCGATCATCTTTGCCTGTTCAAAATAATCACCCGGTACTCCGGGGAATTTTTTACCCAATAAACCATCATAATCTACCAATTCGGCCGATTCAAAAAAACCGTTTATAAATAAAAGGGCATTCAGGTTTTGCTGAAGCTGAGGTTTATTGCTGGTCAAAAAATCTGCTATGTCTTTATCAGCATTCACGCCATTAACGATTCCTTCCATAACTTTTATATTCACGTTATTGGCATTGCATTCTTTGATGATCCACTGCTGTACTTTGGGATTTGAAGAATGCAGATACTTACTGAAAAAATTATAAGCCGCTTTTTTATTTTCGGGATCGAGTGCTTTTAAAAGCCCGTATTTAATAAACATTTGAGCGATGTACTCTTTCGAATTACTGATGGTATTTTGATACGCCTCATCAACAGTTGCGCCCCATTTTTCAAATTCGGATCTATTATTATTTAATTCTTTAGAATAATTACGCAACTGTAATTGTATAAAAGCGATCTGCTTTTTTGTTTTTGCAATTTCATCAATGGCGGCCGAAATTTCCTTCTCTGCAATGTCTCTGTTATAGCGTTCCAATTCTTTTTGTTTTTGTTCGTTATATTTTTTCAATGCAGCAGCATAAGCAATTCTTTCCTTCTCGCTTTTTTGGTATTCGATCTGTTGTTTTGCGTTAGCAATATTTTTTTGGATTACAGCATTATCGGGTAAATATTTTGCAGCTTTTATAAAATAGCGTAATGCTTTTGCGTAATCTTTTTTATTAAAAAACTCAACTCCTTTTTCATTTATATTGTTTCCTGTTTCATTTATAAAACTGCCATAAGCTACGTTGTAATCAGCTTGTGTCATGTGATATGTTGTGGCGCTTGGAGCCGAAGTTACACAGTCAGCACAACTTGGTTTGGGAACTTCGGGAATATTGGGATTATAATCTGTCATGCTCCTCAGCTGTCCGTAAGCAGTACCTCCCTGAGCGTTGGCAACAATATTAAAATGGATGAAAATCGCTAAACAAAATATCGTAACATTTAATTTGTGCAACATGATGAATAAGATTTAAAGATGAATAAACAGTTTACTCATTTACGTCACAAAAGAAACAGTTTATGCTTTTGGCCCCAGAACAAATGCTATTCGCAGCGAATAGGATGGTTGAAAAGTGTAGGTTTTTATTGTTACAGTTTCGGGGCGATACACAAAGTTTACTGAAACACCACTTGCATTTCGTACCGAAGAAAATGCGATGCCGCCGATCAATAAACTTCGCCAGTTAGGTTCCATATCAAACCCATATAAATAGCCTGCAGTAAGTCTTAGAGCTGTATTACCGATAATTGCAGTTGGACGAATAGGATAATACCGAATACCCATATACCATTCAGAAAAATTGATATTTGTTTTGAGACTGGTTTGGGAATTGGTTATATCAACCTGGTTGTAATTATATTCTAAAACCAAATTGAACATCTTACCACCGGCAGATAAATTGGCTCCTATGCCATATTGATTGGTGGAATAATTTGTGTTTGATTCGATGGCCGGGGCTGCCAACCCTTCGATATGAAGGTCCATGAACCTTGTCCTGAACTGACCAAAAGAATGCTCAGGCGTAATAAGTGTTGCGAGAACAATTACAGCAAATCCAATTTGAAACTTGAACAGGCGATATAAAATATTTTTTTTCATACATTTCATTTAAAAGAATGAATATTGTTATGAAAGTATTCTCATTTTACAAGCCGCTCAATGACCATTATCATTTTACAATTCAATAAAATTCACTATCATATTGGATTGCACAATAAATAATATTAGTGAACTTAAATAAAAATTATTTGTTTAAAAGCTTACATTAGACACTTAAAAAAACCAATCGCTTATGCTCCCTCATCCACTCCGCCATCGGACAATTATTTCTTTTAGTTTATTTTGTTTTGCTTTTTTGTTTTTTGATGCAGTACATGCACAAAAAAAATCAATTGTACAAACCCCTGTTTCGGGTAATGAAATTTACAATAAGAAACTCTTTTCGGGCCTGAAATGGCGCTGTATCGGGCCTTTTCGTTCGGGTCGCAGCACTGCTGTAACAGGTGTTGTAAATCAACCTATGGTTTATTATGCCGGACAAACAGGTGGTGGTGTCTGGAAAACAACGGATGGCGGCAATACCTGGCTTTGTGTTTCCGATTCAATTTTTACTTCCTCTTCAGTAGGCGCTTTGGCCGTTGCCAAATCGAACCCCAATATTATTTATGCCGGTACCGGTGAAGTAGAAATGAGAAATAATATTTCGTTCGGTGATGGTGTATATAAATCCTCGGATGCCGGAAAGACATGGAAACATATTGGTCTTGAGAAATCTTATGCCATCGGAACAATAGCTGTTGATCCTCAAAATCCTGATATAGTTTATGCAGCAGCATTAGGCAAAATATTTGGTGCAAATAAAGAAAGAGGTTTGTATCGTTCGAAAGACGGAGGCGCCAATTGGCAACAGGTATTGAATTATGATGACAGCACCGGTTGTGTGGACGTAAAGATCGATCCCAATAATCCATTGATCATATATGCATCTATGTGGCGTGCCCACCGGACCCCTTATTCGTTAAGCAGTGGTGGCAAAGGAAGCGGACTCTATAAATCTATGGATGGCGGTAATACATGGAAACTTATTTCTGAAAACCCGGGAATGCCAAAAGGTTTAATGGGAAAAATTATTTGTACTATCTCACCTGTTAACTCACAACGCATATTTGCTGTCGTTGAGAATGAACATGGCGGCGTTCTTAAATCGGAAGATGGCGGCGAGAACTGGACAGTTGTGAGTACACAAAACGACCTCACACAACGCCCCTGGTATTTCAGCCAGATATTTGCTGATACCAAAAACGAGAACACTTTATATATTTTGAATGTTGAATTTTTTAAATCAATAGATGCAGGTGTAAGCTGGACAAGAGTTGCCAATCGTCACGGCGATAATCACGACATGTGGATCAACCCCGATAATGCAAGCAATTGGATCATGGGTGATGATGGTGGTCCGCAGGTAACATTTGATGGCGGAAAAAATTTCAGTGATATTGATTTGCCAACTGCACAATTCTATCATGTAAATCTCGACAATGATTTTCCATATCATGTTTATGGTGCACAACAGGATAATACAAGTATCAAAATTGCAAGCCGCACCAATGATTTTACTATTGGTTTAAGAGATTGGTATCCTGTTGCAGGCGGTGAAGCGGGTTATATTGTTCCTGATCCAAATAACCCTGATATAACTTACGGCGGAGAATATGATGGTCAGCTAACTTCATTCAATAAAAAAACAGGCGTGTATCATGCACTTTCTCCCGATGTAGAATTACATCAGGGTGCAGGCGCAGAAGATTATAAATTTCGGTTTAACTGGACATTCCCCATCAGCATTTCACCATTCAATCCTAAAATGATCTATGCAGGTTCTAATTATGTGCTCAGAACCGTTGATGCCGGTCAAAACTGGAAAGTGATCAGTCCCGACCTCACCCGTCATGATCCAAAAACATTAAAACCAAGCGGCGGCCCTATCACTTTAGACAATACCGGAGCCGAAGTTTATGCCGATGTTTTCGCAGTGGCCGAATCGCCGGTAAAGCAAGGTGTGATATGGGCAGGTTCTGATGACGGCCTGGTGCATGTTACAAAAGATGATGGGAAGAACTGGATGGATGTAACACCAAAATCTTTACCCGACTGGGCTTTGATCAGTTATGTAGAACCATCGCATTTTGATTCTGCAACTTGTTATGTTTCTGCAACAAGATATAAAAGCGATGATACCAAACCTTATGTCTTTAAAACAAATGATTTTGGAAAAACATGGACATTAATTACCAACGGACTTCCTGCAAATACTTATAATCGTTGTGTTAGAGAAGATCCAAAGAAAAAAGGGATCTTATACTGCGGTTTAGAAACAGGCATTTATATTTCATTTGATGATGGTGCACACTGGCAAAGTTTGCAATTGAATTTGCCAAACACGCCGGTTCATGATATACAAATTCAAACAAGAGAAAACGATTTGGTTATTGCCACACATGGCAGATCATTTTGGATATTAGACGACATCACTCCCTTGTATCAACTATCTGATGAAATAGCAAAATCAAATCATTGGTTATTCAAGCCGAGAGATTCTTATAGAGTGCCGGGCGGTTATATCGAAGATGATGCAGTGCAGGAAGGACAGAATGCACCCAATGGTGTGATGGTTCGTTATTATTTAAAAACAAAACCCGATAAAGAATTAAAACTTAAATTCTTTTCAACAGCAGGAGACAGCATCATTACATATTCTAACCTGAAAGATAATAAAGGCGAGTTGGTTAAGATCTCGAAAGATTATTACGAAAGCAAAGCAAAAAGACCGGGCCTGTTAGCTACCGATACCGGCATGAATGTATTTGTTTGGGATATTCATTATCCTGCTGCAAAAGCTGATACCAGTGCTACTTTCGAAGGCTCACTGAGCGGTCCTTTGGCAGCTCCCGGATCTTATGTTGTGAAAATGTTCATCGGCGATTCTTTGATACAATCGCAAGCATTCACTATTCTAAAAGATCCGCGAAATGATGCTTCGGTGGATGATCTGAAAGAACACTTTGAACTATCCGAAAAAGTTGTGAAGAAACTCAATGAGGTTGGGAAAGCTACCAAACAAATCAGGCTTGTGTCGGATCAGATCGAAGCATTTTGCAGTCATCTTACAGACAGTACGGATGCCAGACATTTCAGAGCTCTTTCAAAACCGATCATAGATTCTTTAACAACCATAAAAGATGCATTGTACAACAGTAAAATAAAAGCAGGTGAAGATAATCTTCGGTTTCCTATGCGGTTAGAAGAAAAATTAAGCGGCGTGAATGCTGTTTTAACTTCTGTTGAACAGAAGCCAACTGCCGCTATGTATGAATCGTATAATTCTTTGGTATCGAGAATTGATGTTCAGTTACAAAAGCTTGCCATCATTTTTGAAAAACAAATCCCTGCTTTCAATTCAGAAGCGAAAACAAAACAAAGAGATGCCATAGAAATAAATACAAAAGAATAATTCTTTAAAATAAAACAGGTAACATGGTTTTCTTTATTCAAAACAGAGAGAACCATGTTACGTTTTATTACATTTTGTAATTGAGAAGTTTTGTATAACTAATGATCGTATCCATTCTTCAATAAACCAATTAATCCCATCCTTTTCATATTTCTGTTTAACTGCCAAAAAAGATAAATACCTGATTAATATTTATCTCAGCATAAACATCTTTTGGTCCAATGATTTTTATATCATTGTTTCAGTTTATCCCTAATCTTTCGCAAAAAACAGGAAGGGACACAAAATAATGTTATTAAATTTCGCGATGAATGTAAATTGAAAACAAAATATTCTCAATTACAATATATTTGGGCACTGTACATTTAAGAGATCAATTTTTATGATTAAAACATTCCTGTCTTTTTTTATCGTTTTAGTTTTCAATTTCAATTCGTATGGACAGAACTTCGATATTAACTTGCTCCAAAAAATCAATACTGCCAATCCATCATCTTATTGGATAGACTGTACCAATTCGGCTTATCCAATAACAATGGGTGTACAGGGCGGGTTAATGGTTTATGATTATTTCAAATCTGATAGTACTCGTGGAATGATTCCGCAACATATTGGAGAAAAATTAGTAGTACTTGTATTTACAGAAGGATTCAAATACCTGATCAACAGACCAAGACCATATACCAGCTATCCCGGTCTGATCTACCCTTATGATAACAGCGAAAAGGCATTGTCGTTCCCTTCAGGACATACTTCACTGGCATTTAATACAGCCGCTACACTTAGCATCCGTTTTCACAAATGGTATATTACAGCTCCTGCCTATCTGTGGGCCAGTTGTGTAGGATATTCACGTTTAAAGCTTGGCGAACATTACCCAACCGATGTATTAGCAGGTGCAGCTATTGGTATCGGCAGTGCTTATTTGGTAGATTGGTTGGACAGAAAATTGATCCTCAACAAAAAGAAGAAAATTAAAAATTTTTGAAATACATGCAGAGCAAACCTTAACTAATTTTATTTAAAAGCTATCCTTGAATAAAAATCATCGGCATGAATTTATTTAGCAGTTATTAAAACCATAAAAATGCTGTACAATCATCTCGTTAATTGAACCAATGAATTGTCTCAGTTTCATTTTACCGTTTCATAACCAAAAAATGATACACACCTGAACCAATATTCAATTCCAGATAACCATCTTTTGTTCCCACAACTTTTATTTCATTGATCGCAGTTATAGGTTTATCCATTTCAGATATTGATTCTGCATTTGCAGCAGGAATAAATATTGTTGCAGAAGTATTAGCAGGAATTACAACATCCATGATAATTTTATCTGCTTCAACTTTCCACCCGCAACTTAGTTTACCATAATAAGTTTCAAGACTTGCAGAAGCGTAAGTGAGGCCGCCACCAATATGTGGCTTGATTTTGATGTGTTTATACCCTACTCCATCTTCATAAGTATCTAAGCCAACCATTTGGCGGTACATCCAATCACCAATAGCGCCATAAGAATAATGATTGAATGAATTCATTCCGGGTGTTTGAAAACTGCTGTCAGGTTTTTGTCCATCCCATCGTTCCCAAATTGTTGTTGCACCCATCTTCACAGGATAAAGCCACGATGGATATGTTTCCTGCAATAATAATTTATAAGCAACATCGGTATACCCGAAACGTGTAAGTACATGACACAGGTAAGGTGTTCCTAAAAATCCGGTTGTTAAATGATTATCATAACTATTAATATTTTCTGCTAATCGTTTTGCAGCCTGATCTCTCAATGATTCGGGAAGCATATCAAAATTCAATGCCAATACATACGCAGTTTGTGTTGATGAAACCAGGCGGCCATTTGGTGTTACATATTCTTTTAAGAAAGCATCTTTTATTTTTTGCAATAAAACAGAATAAGTATTTACATCATCTGTTTTATTCAACACTTTTGCTGCATTGATTAATAGTTGAGTTGAATGCGCATAAAAACATTGCGCAATTAAATATTTATCAGTGACTGCCGAACGACCATCATTATCATCTTCAGGTCGGTAAAATAACCAGTCGCCAAAATGAAATCCATAATTCCATAAATCATCTTTTGCATTTTTATGAATACTTTCAACATAAGCTTTCATACTTGCATATTGATCTTCCAATATTTTCTTATCGCCATAAGCCAGGTACACATTCCAGGGAACAATGGTGGCAACATCGGCCCAACCCGCACTGCTTGTAGCTTTGCCCAATACATTGGGGATTACGAATGGCACAACACCATCCTGCTGGTCTGCAGCAACATCCTTCAACCATTTGGCAAAGAAATTATTTACATTCATGTTGAATGATGCAGTTCTGGAAAATACCTGTGCATCGCCTGTCCAGCCCAAACGTTCATCTCTTTGCGGACAATCAGTTGGCACATCTAAAAAATTCCCTTTTTGTCCCCATTGAATAT
>JAGWPQ010000109.1 GCA_028877045.1 Bacteroidota bacterium
GCACTCTGCAGTTTACGCAACATATCCCTGATGCCGAAAATATAGCGGCGTATTATAAATCCAATGCTTATGTTTCTCATTCCGATACGAAGAAAGGATTCATCAATCGTTTGTATCATTTGGTCCGCAATTATACATTGCAAACAAAACGAAAATTAGTTGAGCAGGTAACAGGTTTAAAAAAAGCGTATTTACTGGATGTTGGCGCAGGTACCGGTGCGTTTGCAAATGCGATGCAAAAAGCAGGATGGAAAGTAACCGGACTGGAACCTGATGAAACTGCACGTCAGGTTGCATTAAATAAATATTCGCTGCATTTGCAGTCAACCGAAAATTTATTTCAACTAAGCAAAGAACAGTTCGATGCCATTACTTTGTGGCATGTGTTGGAACATGTGCACGATCTGCATGCTTATCTCGAAAAATTTCACAGTATTCTAAAACCCGATGGTAAATTGCTGATCGCTGTTCCAAATTACACAAGTTTCGATGCCGATGTGCATAAAGAACATTGGGCTGCTTACGATGTACCGCGGCATTTATATCATTTTTCTCCAAAGAGCATTCAAATACTTGCAAAGGCAAAAGGCTTTACTGTAAAGGATTACAGGCCCATGTGGTTCGATAGTTTTTATGTAAGCCTATTAAGCGAACAATATAAAAACGGAAGAGGTAATTTGGTGAAAGCTTTAAAAGTCGGATTACTCTCAAACATGAAAACAACTGCCGATCATAAAAAATGCAGTTCGGTTATTTATGTTTTAGCGAAGAATTAATTTTTTTTGTAACCGGCGACAGGATATCAATTTAGCTGATGTTGCGTCGCATCTTGCCGATTGTATCGGCATCCCGATTTCATCGGGACTTGTACGCTTTGTACCTTGTTTCAACAACAATTAAAAAAATCTCACTGCAAAAATTTTAGGCCATAGTTTACCGGTAATGTAAAACTGGTTATTGATGCGATCGTAAGCAATTCCGTTTGGCCATGAACCTCCATTTGCATCTGCCGGTGTTGTTGACGGAACATATCTGTTGATCAAATCTGTTAGGTCGGCTTTCGCAACTACTTGTCCGCTTACCGGATCTATTTTTACAATATAGTTGGTTTGCCAAATATTCGCATAAATAAAACTATCTAAATATTCCAACTCATTAATCTGAGCTACAGGTCCATTATTATCAATCACACCGATGGTATTTACAATTTTAAAAGTTTCCGGATCTCTGAAAATTAAATTATTATTTCCGCTGTCCATGATCAAATGCTTGCCATCATTGGTCATTCCCCAACCTTCACCTTCATATTCAAATTCGCCAATCTTATCAAACGTTTTAAAATCATACACAAAACATTTATGCGTTTGATATGTTAACTGAAATATTTTACCATTTAATACGGTAATACCTTCGCCAAAATATTCTTTTGCCAGATCAAGTTGTCTCAAAACTTTTCCGTTGCGCAAACTAATTTTAGATAATTTACTTTTCCCATTCAACCCCGAAC
>JAGWPQ010000110.1 GCA_028877045.1 Bacteroidota bacterium
ACTTGAAAAATCTATTCTTTCTTTCTGCAAGTATTATTTTAATTATGGTTTCTTGCTCCCCAAACAATATTTCGCCCTTAACCAGCGGTAACTGGGTGCAGCGTTTTCAAATTGGCGGATGGCCAAGAAATGGAGCGGTTTCTTTTGTTATTGGCGATACCGGATATATTGCTGCCGGATATAACTCTAGCAACGACTCTTGTCTTTCTGATCTTTGGCAATTTGATCCGGTAAAAAATAACTGGACTCAAAAAGCGTATTTACCGGGTATAGCGCGTCATTCCGGTGTTGGATTTGCAATTGGTACAAAAGGATATGTTGCAACAGGATTTAATCCGCTTACAACTCCACAATATTTTCAGGATACATGGGAATATACACCAGCCACAAACACTTGGGTACAAAAAGCAAATTTGCCCGATATTCAAGGTCCCGGAACAGGTGCCAGATATGATGCCACATCATTTGTCATTGGCAGTTATGGATATGTTGGAACCGGCTACAATGGAAGCTGGTTAAAAGATTTTTGGAAGTTTGATCCGGTTGCAAATACCTGGACAGCGATAACCAATTTGCCTGGAAATAAAAGATCAGGTGCTGTATCATTCACCAGCTTTAATGACACTACAGCTTATGTAGTGACCGGAAGTAATAACGGTACTCAGGTACACGATTTCTGGAGTTATAATCCAACTTCAGGTTGGCGTCAATTAAGAGATATTGCCAATACCAGCGCTGATAGTTATGATGATGATTATACAGATATTATTAGAGACCATAGCGTTGCACTTGTTATGCAAAATGGAGGTGTATGGAAAGCATATCTTGCAACAGGAGAGAATGGATCAGCAACCAGCATGACATGGGAATATGATTTTGCAACTGATCTTTGGTCAAGAAAAACTTCGTATGAACGTTCAGCAAGATTTGGTGCTGTTGGTTGGAGTTTTATTGGTTTGACAAACCCTTCTACAGGAACTGACCTTGGTAGGGGATTTGTAGGAACAGGGAAAAGCGGTACTTTATCATTTGACGATTATGACGAATGGTTTCCTGCACAAGTTTACAATCTAAATGATTAAAAAAAATTGGGTATATATCGTTTTTGCTATTGCAATTCTTGTATTTATTTCTTCAAAATTTTACAGGAAAAGCAATTATTATAACAAAGGAAAAGTCGAGCTGGAAGTGAAAACCTATAAAACCGATATTGGATGGGGGTATGATATAACGGCAAATGATACATCATTGATACATCAAAATATAATCCCCGGAATTGCCGGCAGAAAAGGATTCGCAACAAAAGAAGATGCTGAAAAAATTGGTACTCTTGTTATCGATAAAATAAAAAATAAAAAACTTCCATCAATTACTCTACGAGAATTGGATAGTTTTAAAATAGTAAAATAGTTTCAGAAAAACTCTTAGCAAAAGCTAAGAGTTTTTTTCTATAATGCTATCCAACCCCGGTTTATATGCACTACCGATCGGAATGGTGTGATGTCCTATACTTATTTCATTTCTGCTAATTGTATCTACTTGGCCTATTGCAATTATGTATGATCGGTGCACTCTTATAAAATTATCTTCCGGCAACTTAGTCTCAAATTCTTTTAAGTTTTGTAAAGTTGTTAAGGGAGATGCTTTCCCTTTTAAATATATCTGCGTATAATCTCTCAATCCTGATAAAAACAAAACATCAGAAAGATTAATTCTGATCAGTTTATATTCCGATTTTATAAACAGATAGCTTCTTTTATTTTTATCAGGATTTACATTTCGCATAATTGTGTTGCACTTTTTTCAAAAATAGTTATTTCCAATCTTTACCGAAAGTACACTGTTAATGTATACAAATAAAAAAGCCTTCAAAATGCACTTGCTTTTGAAGACTTTTATTTCTTTTTTAGGTGTTTAAAAACAATATTTATTTTCCGACAGCATTTTATCCGCAACTCTTCTGCGGGCATCTTTTGTATTAAAAGGATCAACTTTTGTAAACCGTTTCAATCCAATATGCATCATGCGCAATTCATCACCATCTGCAAAGCTGTTTAACGCATCTTTACCGGCTTTATTAATTTTATCGGCAGCATCATACAAATAAGTACGCATCATATCGATTTGTACTGCCGTAGCTGCTTCACCATGTTTATCTACCAGCTTCATTACACGCAATAACGCACTTTCGGCATGATATGTTTCAATTGACATATCAGCAATGTTCATCAATATTTCCTGTTCTTTATCTAACTGCATCATTAATTTTTGTACGGCTGCACCGGCAACAATTAAAATTGCTTTCTTGAAATTCGCGATGTATTTTTTTTCTTTTGCAAATGCGCCTTCTTCCTCACTATTAAAATCAGGAATACTCATTAATTCTTTTTGAACAGCCATTGCAGGTGTCATTAAATCCAACTTTCCTTTCATGGCACGTTTTAAAACCATATCAACAGTTAATAAACGATTGATCTCATTTGTTCCTTCATAGATTCTGTTGATGCGTGAATCCCTGTATGCTTTGCTGATAATATATTCATCGCTGAAACCGTTACCACCATGCACTTGTACGCCTTCGTCCACAACATAATCCAATACCTCACTTCCAAATACTTTCAACATTGCACATTCAATTGCAAATTCTTCTGCGGCACCTAATAAAGCTTTTTCAGTTGATTCACCTTCTTTTTCTAATGCAATTTCTTTATCATCGATCCATTTTGCTGCACGATATAATCCACATTCTGAAACCCAAATTCTGATAGCCATTTCTGCTAATTTATGTTTGATGGCGCCAAACTTTGCGATCGGCATTTTAAACTGTTCGCGTGTTGCTGCATATTGAACAGTTGACGTTGTTGCCCTTTTGCTTCCACCCAACGTTGCAGCACATAATTTTAAACGGCCGATATTTAAAATATTGAATGCGATGATATGGCCTTTACCAATTTCACCTAACACATTTTCTACAGGTACTTTACAATCCTGAAAATATAATTGAACAGTTGAAGAACCTTTGATTCCCATTTTATGTTCTTCGGGACCTTGAGTAAATCCTTCAAAACCTCTTTCTAGTATAAATGCAGTAAACTTATCACCATCAATTTTTGCAAACACAGTATAAACATCAGCAAAGCCACCATTGGTGATCCAGCATTTCTGTCCATTTAACAAATAATATTTTCCATCGTCACTCAACTTTGCTGTTGACTTTGCTCCCAGTGCATCACTTCCGCTGTTTGGTTCGGTTAAACCATAAGCACCTTTCCATTCGCCGCTTGCCAGCTTTGGTATATATTTTTGTTTCTGGGCTTCAGTACCAAAATATAAAATTGGTAATGTACCAATACCCGTATGTGCCGCAACTGCCACTGAAAAAGAATGACCGCCACCGAGACCTTCGTTCACAATGGTTGAAGTGATGAAATCCTTCCCCAGTCCACCATACAATTCGGGAAATGAAGTGGATAGCAATCCCTGCTCTCCGGCTTTTTGTAATAAAGAAGGCATCAATCCGGGTTCTAATTTATCTATGCGCTCTAACACCGGATAAATTTCTGTGTCTAAGAATTGCTGACACATATCCATCACCATTTTTTGTTCTTCATCAAAATCCTCCGGAATAAAAGTTTCGAATGCATTACTTTCTTTAATTAACCATTCGCCACCTTTCAGTGTGTTGGTTTCTTGAGTTGTTGCTGACATGGCAAGAAAATTTATTGATTAAAAATTTTATTTAAGATTATCGTACACCTGCTGAAATACTTTTTTAACGGTTTCAATCTCATCTTTTAAAACGCCTGTCAATGCTTCATTCATTGTTTGATTGGCCAGATCAATTGTAAGCTGCTGTAACTCTTTTGCTGCATCGGTCAGGCAAACCAAATTGATTCTTCTATCAGATTTCGATGCAGTTCGTTTCACTAATTTTTGTTTTTCAAGATTATCGATCAATCTTGTAATGCTCGGCTTATCGCGAAACGTACGATTGCATAATTCCTGCTGGCTTAAACAATCTTCTTTCCATAAATGGTACAAAATACTCCATTGCTCAATCGTAATCTCCAAACCTGCTTGACGAAAATTTTTTTGTAATCTTCTCGCCACTGCGGTTGATGCCATTCCATTGATGACACTGTAAAGTTCGCCTCGTTTAAATTGGTTGTTTGGCATATAGTTAGTTATGCAACTAATTTCAAAATTGGTGTATCTTTATCAAATTACCAAGTATTCGTAATTAATTTTTCGTAAGATTGACTTTTAAAGACTTGAAAGCTCATTTTGTCAAATACAAAAACTCAAACATCGGCTACCGCAGATACGGTGAGGGCAAGAAACTTTTATTTTGTTTTCATGGCTATGGAGAAAATGCCGGTTCTTTCGCTTTTTTAGAAACCGGTCTGGGCAAAAGGTTTGAGATCATCGCAATCGATTTTCCGTTTCATGGTTTAACAGAATGGCATGAAGAATTATTATTTACCAATACCGATTTGATCAACATCATTAATCTGATCTCCTCACCCAAACAAACTTTCAGCATTCTCGGCTACAGCATGGGGGGCCGGATAGCGTTGCATTTATTACAAACCAACCCCGACCGGGTCGACCAACTGGTTTTAGTTGCTCCCGACGGTTTTCATCATAACATCTGGCATTGGTTTTCAACACAAACATTTATTGGTAATTTACTTTTTGCATTCACCATGAAACATCCTTTCTGGATGTTTACTTTGATGAAAATATTTTATACACTGCATCTCTTTAATAAAAGTATTTTCAATTTTGTTCATTATTATTTAGACGATAAAGAATCTAGATGGATGTTGTATAAAAGATGGACGACAATGCGGAAATTCTATCCTAATCTTTGTTTATTGAAAAAAATAATTCTCAAAAATAAAATTCCCGTCAGCTTATTATTTGGTAAACACGATCATGTTATTCTAACAAAACACGGGTTAATTTTTCAAAAAAACATCGAAGAATTGGTAGAAGTAAAAGAATTAAAAGCAGGTCACCAGCTTTTAAAATTAAAATATGCAACAGAAATTGCCGGCATGTTTCGCAGTTAATTTATTTACTTTGCTGCAATGTGGTTAAATATTTATTTATTAATTACGGTTGCATTATTTATTCTGTATGCAATAATTATTTTACTGTATAGAAAATGGTTTATAAAACTAAAACCATTTTTGATCCCCGAATTTTTTAAACCGAAAATTAATTTTTCGATCATCATTCCTGCAAGAAACGAGGAGCATAATATTATTGACTGCCTGCAATCGATTTTTGCTCAAAATTATCCCGAACAATTATTTGAAGTGATAGTCATCGATGACCATTCTACCGATGAAACAGCCAATCTTATAAAACAATTTCAGCAGCAACATCATCATTTAAAATTGATTTGTTTAGAAGATAAATTAGAGGATAAAAAATTAAATTCTTACAAGAAAAAAGCAATCGAAAATGGTATTAATATCTCTACGTGTGACTGGATAATGACA
>JAGWPQ010000111.1 GCA_028877045.1 Bacteroidota bacterium
CAACGAAGCAAGGCCCATCAAAGCCATTGCAGATAAGGCTTTGATACATACTGTTAATGGTGTTGAATTACACAGCATCGGAAGTTTTCCATCGGGGCATACTACACAGGCATTTGTATTCTTTTTATTGACTTGCTTGGTAATCAATAAAAAATGGATAGTTCCTGCAGGATTTTTTTATGCTTTATTGATTGGTTATTCGAGAATTTATTTAGCGCAACATTTTCCGAGAGATGTTGCAGGCGGAATGTTGTTTGCAAGTATCAGTGTTTTGTTGTCGATATTTATTTTCAAGAAATTCTTCTCTAAAGACAAAAATGCCCTGCAATAACTGCAAGGCATTTTATAAATTGACTTCGACAAGCTCAGTCTGACAAACGTTTTATTTTTCCGGATTTAAAACTGCTTTGATGTAATTCGAGAAATTAAAATATTTCTTAGCTGCTTCTTGCAAATCATTAGTAGTAATGGCATTCACTTTTTTGCTATAATCTAAAATCCATTTTCCATCTTCGCCATTAATCCATGACATGCTTAATTCATTTAACCAATAATCATTTTGTTTTATCTGATCCTGGTAGTGCTTCTGCAAAGTTTCTTTTACTTTGGCTAAATCTTTTTCATCAACACCATTTTCCTGAACATTTTTGATCAGCCCAAACATTGCTTGTGTAAGTTTTTCAACGTTCTCAGGTCCGCAAGGAAAACGTGCGGCAAGCGTATAATGATTATAAGGTCTTTTCGAAATTCCGCCACTAACATTCCCTGTATAAATACCGCTCATTTCTTCGCGTAATTTTTCTACAACTTTAATATTCAAAGCATCGGTAAGCATTTTTATTTTTAAATATTCTTCATCACTGAAATTTGCTTCGCCATTGAAAATAATATTCACCTGACTTTGTTTAGCGGCACCTTTTGCAATGGTAAATTGCACAACACCTTTTACAGGACGTACGCCAACATCAGTGAATTTATTTTCTTTTTCTTTTGCAGGAAGACTTGCCAGATAAGTTTCGATCAATGGTTTGATCTTATTTACATCAATATTTCCAACAAACGTAAAATGCAAACCATACGCATTACCGAAAATTTCTTTATAAATAGCAAATGATCTTTCTAATTTAATTTTATCAAAATCAGATGCGTCGGGTATTCCGCCGGCCCATGGATTATTTTGAAATTCTATTTTAGATAAAGTATCGGCAAAATAATTAAACGGATTTGCCTTTAAATTTTGAAGAAATCCTTTTTGCTGTGCGATGAAAGATTGAAACATCGCTTCATCTTTTCTTGGTTGTGCAAAATATAAATGAATCAATTGAAAAAATGTTTCTATGTCTTTCACACTGCTGTTGCCCTGAATTCCTTCTTCGTCTGGATTAATATAAGGTTGAACATTTACCGTTTTTCCAGACAAAAATTTCTCCAAATTAATTGCTGTAAAATCAGCTACGCCCATTGTTGATACGATGTTTGCAGCATACTCCGCATTTTGTTTATCGGCTAAATTGTAATTATGGAAACCGCCTAAGCGCCAAGCATCCAACTGAATATCATCGTTCTTAAATTCGGTTGGTTTTAATGTAACCGTAACCCCATTGCTTAACACAAAATTTGTTGTTCCTAAAGCTGAATTCTCTTCCTGGCTAATAATTTTTCCGGCAACAGGTTGTTTACTGATCAAAGATTTTGCGATCACTTTTTCTTCGTAGGCTTTTACCGGAATTTTATGCGCATCGGCCAGCATCGTTAATAGATTTTCATTGGATGGAAGTTTGTCTTTGTTTTTTTCAGAGCCCATCACCAACATAAATTTTCCTTGAGCGGATTCCATTTTTTTTGCATATGCATTTACGTCTTCCAAAGTGATTTTTGGTAATACATCTTTTATAAAATTGTATCGGTTAGTAATGCCAATAATTGGCGAAGCAGAAAGATAATTATTGATATAACCCTGCACCAAATGAATGGATTCGGTTTTGTCTTTATCTTTTAATGCATTTTCGGTTTCATTCAATAAATTACTTTTTGCTCTTTCTAATTCTGTTTGAAGAAAGCCGAATTTTTTTACCGCTTCGGTTGTTGTTATTAATGCATTGATGGCCTCTTTAACCGGTTTATCGCCAACAACAGCAAACGAAGAAAACTCGCGGTAGCCCCTAACCATTTCTTCAAAACTTGCACCGCCAAAAACAAACGGCGGATTAGCCTGTTTGGTTAATTCGGATATCCGTTGATTAAGAATTGAATTGAATAGATCTTCGACGATATTTTGTTTATAATCTGCCCATGTAACAATATTTTTTTTCTTCACAACAAAATTGGTGATGGCCAAAATTGTCATCGGATTTTCTTTATCGGTCACAACAATCGCTTCATCTTTCTTTCTTTCAGGAATCGGAATGATGGATGGTCTTGGTTTTTGAGTGGCGGGGTTTTTAAAATGACCGAAATGCTGATCGATTTCTTTTTCTGCCAGTGCAGGATCGATATCGCCCACAACAATTACTGCCATTAAGTTTGGACGATACCATGTTTTATAGAAACGTTTTAATGTTTCGGGTTTAAAATGTTCAAGAATACTGTCTTTGCCTATCGGCAATCGGTTTGCATAAAGCGAACCATTAAACAATTTTGGAAAGAACTGTTTCATCATTCTTTCCTGCGCATTTTTATTTAATCTTGATTCTTCCAAAACAACACCACGTTCTTTATTTATTTCGGTTGTGTCTAATAACGCATTGCCGGCCCAATCTTCGAGAATGGTAAAACCGCTATCTATCTTTTGCTGATTATCTGTTGGGATAGGAAGAATAAAAATAGTTTCATCAAAACTGGTTTGGGCATTCAAATCTGCGCCAAATTTTACACCAATGGATTGCAGATAATTTACCAATTCATTTTTTGGAAAATGTTTTAATCCGTTAAAGTTCATATGTTCCATAAAATGAGCTAATCCTTGCTGGTCGGCATCTTCCAACACCGAGCCTGCATTCACCACCAACCGAAGCTGAACTTTCTTTTCGGGCTTCGCATTTTTTCTGATATAATAGGTCAGACCATTTGATAGCTTACCGATTTTTACAGCAGAATCAATCGGTAATTTGGCATTCAAATTATTTTGTGCGAAAGAACTTTGCGACAGGATCAAAATAAAAAACAACAAGCTGGTAGCTGATGCGGTAACTGTTTTTTTCATAATGGACTTTTGTATGGATGAAGATTATTTTTAATGAACTAAATATATGCTATAAGTTTAAAATTTTATTAGCCGAATAAAGATATTTCAAAAAATTAACATTAGAAAAACAGCAAAATAACCTGTTCATTAGTTTGCAAGCTATTATAAATGCCTTATAATTTTTCGAGTTTAACGGTACTCTTAATATTGTTATGTAAAAGATTGATTAAATAAATGCCTTTACTTAATGAGTTCAGGTATAATGGATGATTAGTGATAGGAGATATCGGTGTGAAAACTTCCTGACGTATTTTTTGCCCGCTCATATTGGATATCGTAATAACTGCATTATTATTATCGATAGGTTTAAATCTTATTGTACAATTATTTGAAGATGGATTAGGAAAGACTGTTAATCCAAGCGGGTTTTGATCAGAAACCATCGCACCATTTATACCGCTTGCCACAAATGAATAATCCTGAAAGCCATTTCGCAATATGCCTTTATGATTAATTGTGACGGTATATTCTTTTCCTGCAATAGCATTTGGGATCTCGATCTTTTCAACGTTATCAACCGAATTATTTTTTTTCACTGCAGGTAACGAAGGATTATTTACATCCAATGCCCAGGGCAAAAAAACTGAGGCACCATCTGTTACAGAAATATCGAGATCATTAACCAATTTTTGGGTACGATTATTTTTATAATTCACCATATCAACAAAACCTGGTGGATCGGTCCAGCAAATTGTAAAGGTCATTGGCCCGTTATCGACGGCAATTACTTTAAAACTTGTATCTCTTCCCTGCCATAATCTTCTCTCAAACCATACATGATCATAGTTTTGATTTAAAATAACAGCAGCAGCTTTTTCAACATTTAATAATCCCCATCCATATTTATAATCCGGACCTGCGGTCGTACCGGCTTCATTTGCAGTATGCACTACCAAAGCTTTTAATGTGGAGGCGTGCATAAATTTTTTTGAAAGATTATATTCCAATTGTTGCAACAAAAGTAATGAGCCTGTCACTACCGGTGTTGCCGCCGATGTGCCTCCAAAAAAATTATACGATGTATCCGATGATGCCGATGCAGTAAAAATATTTTCACCCGGTGATACAATATCGGGCTTAATTCGTCCATCGTCTGTTGGTCCCCAACTGCTGTAACTTGTTAATTGTACATCTGATGGTTGTGTATATCCATTTGGTATGGGCAATACAGAACCAACTGTTATTATATTTTTTGCATTACCCATTGTTGGTATAATATCATAACTATTATTGCTGCTTATTAATGAATCGCGATGCGGAATGAATATCCAATTGGCATTACTGTCTCTTCGCCAATAACTGCCACCAATAGCCGGACCGATAGATGTTCTGTTATTTCCTGCAGCTTTTACAATTGTATAAAATGGTGCATTAAAAACGATTGAATCAACATTGCTGCAATAATCATCATAATAACCAAAATTATAATCTACTGTATCTGTCGGGCCTCCCCAAAACTCCCATTCTGCCGGGCCCGAAGGATTATGTCTATTTCC
This sequence comes from Bacteroidota bacterium, assembly GCA_028877045.1. GTDB lineage: Bacteria > Bacteroidota > Bacteroidia > Chitinophagales > Chitinophagaceae > CAIQDX01. Next base: position 4,741 of record JAGWPQ010000111.1, read on the forward strand.
ATAAAACCAACCGCAAAGGTTTACATACGAATGATTGGATAATAATAAATTGGGCGAAGCCGCAGCCATTTCTGCTACATCGTTATAAAAATCATAAGAAAGGATACCGCCCAAACCATAAGCCATACCTCTTGCATCGGCATTAATGGCTTTATCGATCATGATCCCTGCTACCGAAGTTGAATGACCGCTTACTGCTACTCCCGAATCGCCTGCATTAATTCTTCCCGAAAGTTCAACATGTGTTTGTGATGCCCTGCCACCATCCCACAAAGCCATTTTATTTATTAAAATTGAATTGTTACCGCTGAGGTTTACACCTAAACTTCCATAATCCCAAAGTTGATTTGTTCCAACAGTTACAGAAGCAGGTGTTGAATATGCGGTAATTAAATATTCGGGTAGCCCTGAGGGAGAAAATCCATTACACAATATTATATTCCCATTCGAATCTTTATCCCACTGTACTGATTTTTTGGAGTTGATGATGGATTGAATTTTGTGTTGATCGGATTGCCATTTTTGATTGAGCCAGGCGGCGAATTTTTCTTGTGAGGGATGAACGTAGATATTTGTCTCTTGCTTTTCCTGAGCCTGTACGACGCCGGAAAATAAAATGAAAAGAATTAAAAACAAATGCTCCTTTCTGATCATAGATTGTAAAAGTAGCACTTAATAAATGCAATAAAAAAGCCCTCTATTTTCATAAAGGGCTTTTTTTTGTAAATAAAATCTATTATGCTTCAACGGCACCTTCGATCAATACAGTTGCTTTGTTATTCAATACTTCTACAAAACCGCTTTGAATAGTATAGTTGGTAAAATCATTTTTACCCTTTAATATCTTCAAATTACCTTTTCCCAAAGCACTTACCAATGGTGCATGATTGTCTAGCACTTCAAATAATCCGGTGATACCGGGTAATTGAACACCATACACATCGCCGCTGAATAATTTCTTTTCGGGAGTTAATATTTCTAAAGTCATGTTTACAGTTTAAAAAGTTTAAAAAGTTTTAGGTTTATATTCAATGTTCAATTAACTTTTTGAACATTAAACTTTTCCAACATTGAACTTTCTTAACCGTTTGCCTGAGCTATTAATTTTTTACCTTTTTCAATCGCTTCTTCAATGGTACCAACCAGGTTGAATGCTGCTTCAGGATATTCGTCCACTTCACCATCCATGATCATATTAAAACCTTTGATGGTATCGTTGATATCTACAAACACACCTTTCAATCCGGTGAATTGTTCAGCCACATGGAATGGTTGCGATAAGAAACGTTGTACTTTTCTTGCACGTGCAACAGTCATTTTATCATCGTCACTTAATTCATCCATACCGAGGATGGCGATAATATCCTGTAATTCTTTATAGCGCTGTAAAATTAATTTTACTCTGTTGGCACAATCGTAATGCTCATCTCCAACGATCATTGGCGTAAGGATACGTGAAGTAGAATCCAATGGATCCACCGCAGGATAAATACCCAGATCCGCGATCTTACGGCTTAATACTGTTGTTGCATCCAAATGCGCAAATGTTGTTGCCGGAGCCGGATCGGTCAAATCATCCGCGGGCACATACACCGCCTGCACGGAAGTGATAGAACCGTTTTTAGTTGAAGTGATACGTTCCTGCATCAATCCCATTTCTGTTGCCAATGTTGGCTGATAACCTACCGCTGAAGGCATACGACCTAACAGCGCTGATACTTCAGAACCGGCTTGTGTGAAACGGAAGATATTATCAACGAAGAATAAGATATCACGACCTTTTCCCGTACCATCGCCATCGCGGAAATATTCGGCAATGGTCAATCCGCTCAAAGCCACACGGGCACGTGCTCCCGGAGGTTCGTTCATCTGCCCGAATACGAAAGTAGCTTTACTGTCTTTCAAACCTTCCATATCCACTTTACTCAAATCCCAACCACCTTCTTCCATGCTATGTTTAAATGCATCTCCATAATTCATAATGCCCGCTTCGATCATTTCACGCAGCAGATCATTTCCTTCACGTGTTCTTTCACCCACACCGGCAAATACCGATAAACCGCCATGACCTTTGGCAATATTATTGATCAATTCCTGGATCAATACTGTTTTACCCACACCGGCACCACCAAATAAACCGATCTTACCACCTTTTGCATAAGGCTCGATCAGGTCAATTACTTTGATACCTGTGTATAATATTTCTGTTGAAGTACTTAAGTTTTCGAATAAGGGTGGCTTGTTATGAATGGGGCGACCGCCAACTTTACTTACCTGAGGTAAACCATCGATAGCATCACCGGTAACGTTGAACAAGCGACCATTGATCAATTCGCCGGTAGGCATTGCTATAGCTTTTCCGGTATCAATTACTTCCATACCACGAACCAATCCTTCGGTACCATCCATCGCAACGGTGCGCACACTGTCTTCTCCCAAATGCTGCTGAACTTCCAATACTAAAATATCGCCATTCTCTCTCTTTAATTCCAATGCATTATAAATTTCGGGCAAAGTGTTTTCGTTAGGAAAGTGCACATCTACAACGGCACCAATGATCTGTTTAATTTTACCTTTCGAAGCCATATTATCTTGGGTTTAATTTTTCGAACTGATTGATTTAAAAAATTTTATTATTCAAACAGGGGTATCCCCGATTTTGGCGGCAAAGGTAAGGGAATGAGGCATTAGAAAATGAAGGTTTTTCAACAAAAAAGATATTTTTTTTGAGAAACCCATCCTGTTTGTTGTGAGCCGATAAATGACCTATAAAATTATTCTACCTCAACGATCATCTCCACTTCAACGGGGATATTCATCGGCAGTGAAGAAACGCCGATGGCCGAACGTGCATGTTTTCCATTTTCGCCAAATATTTCTACCATCAGATCAGAAAAACCATTCATGACTTTTGGCTGATCGTAGAAATCAGGGCTGCCATTAACCATGCCCAACACTTTTACGATCTTTTTTACTTTCTTCAGATCACCCAACATATCTTTCAATACTGCTATTTGATTGATAGCAGTTAATCGTGCAGCTTCATAACCCTGTTCAATGGTCAGATCTTTTCCAAGTTTTCCGGTGATATATGTTCCGGTTTTTTGCAACGGGCCTTTACCCGCCAGATAAATTAAATTGCCGGTTCTAACTGCATTTACATAATTGGCAATGGGTTTTGGTACAGCAGGCAATTCAATTCCTTTTGCTTTTAAATTTTCTTCAGGTGTTTGTGCAAATACATAATTGCACATCAATGAAAAAATGATCAATAAAATATTTTTCATAAAATCATTTTATGGTGAATGAATAATTATCCGATCACCTGAAATAAAAAAGCAGCTATTAATCCGCCAAGAATTGGTCCGATGATCGGGACCCAACTATAACTCCAATCGCTTGTTCCTTTATGTTTTATTGGCAAAATGGCATGAGCTATTCTTGGTCCCAGATCTCTTGCCGGATTAATGGCATAACCTGTTGGCCCGCCCAAACTCAGTCCGATTGCCAAAACAATAAATGCAACGGGTAATGCATCCAAAGCCCCTAAACTATTTGCAGGTGCTGCAATTTTTAAAACTGCAAACACCAAAACAATGGTTCCAA
>JAGWPQ010000112.1 GCA_028877045.1 Bacteroidota bacterium
TACCAATCCCACTGCAAAGAAAAAGCAGTATAAATATCTTCGAATGAATATCGAAACGAAGGATCAAATTCGCTGATCACACCACTTGGATAAAAATTATCTCCTGTTGAAATGATGAATTGTGCTTTTATGTCAGAAGCCGTTTTGCCCATTTGTTCGGCCACTTGTTTTTGATGATCGGCGCCATTACGTCCCCAATCACCCATCACTAAAAACTGCAATGCTTTTTCTTTCCTGATCAACGAGTAACTAAGTTTAGGAATGCTTAATGAATCTTTTATAAATACCTGTGCAGTTACTGATTGAGACAACAACAGAACCAATATCGCAGATAAAATATTTTTTATTTTCATTACAATTTTTTAGAATAAAAAAACCCGGGGTAAAGACCCCGGAGTTATTTTGTTTGCTATATAAAACTACCAATTCTAGTACCCAGGATTTTGTTTTAAAGCCGGATTTAATGTTAAAGCTGAAGTTGGAATAGGGAAAATACGGCGATATGTATCTGAGTTGGTTTTATATCCCCATTTACCTTCATATTTTCCAAAACGGATCATATCGTTTCTATGCCATCCTTCCCAGGCAAACTCACGGCTACGTTCGTTGTAAATACTGTCTAAAGTACAGTTTGTCCATGCAGCACTTGTAGTTCTGTTATTTCTGATCATATTCGCTAACGATAATGCTGTTTGTCCCTGAGTAGGTGTACCACCACGAAGAATTGCTTCTGCTTTCATTAAAATAATATCTGAATACCGGAAAATAGGAATATCATTATTTTGATTTCTGCTTGTAGAAGTAGCATCGGGATAGAATTTTACATTTCTGTAACCTTGATCCCATGCAATTTCATCATTACCCACATCAAAACCATTGGTTACTCCATTGTATGGGTCTTGACCATTAGCGATATCTTGTCTTAAAACAACATTAGGAGTTAAATTTAATTGATAAGTATAAGAACCACCCGGGTTACTGCCACTATAATATTGGTTATAACCCTTATTAGTAGTAGTTATAGTTAGAGGAATAGTCTTAGCGGCATCCTGCCATTGCAAACCTGTTAACCATTGTCCGTTTCTAACATCATTAGGGTCGTTGAAGTTTGCATAAAATTCAGGCAAAGTGCTTGCCGGGGCGGCTGGTGTATAAGGAATATTGAAATAATTAAACCCAGCACCAGGAGCCACTTTACCCATAGAACGCGGTACATCAACACGTGCGTGATAATTTGCTGCACGGCCATACCAACCCGATCCGTTAGCATCGAAAGGCACAGCAAAAATAAATTCATCTTTACTGCCCGGTGATGTTGGACCATTGGAGGGATAGAACATCACTAAATAATTAGACAATGATGTTACATTAAACTTGCCAGAATTGATAATGTTATCGCAGGCTGTTATACAATCATTGTATCTTGGAGTACCGGTATAATATTCGGCATTGAGATACATTTTTGCCAATAAAGCATATGCACCATAAGCTGTAAAACGACCATAGGTAGTTTTATCTACTGTTGTACTTAAAGCAGGAATACAACTCTTAATATCGTTTTCAAGGAAAGTAAATACCTGCGCTCTTGGCACATTGGTATGCGGTGTAAAATCGCCGTACACAGTATCAAGCGGTACATTACCATAATTGTCCATAAGCATAAAAATAGCATAGTCACGCACCATTTTCAGTTCGGCTAATTTCATTTGTTTATTAGCACCTGCAGGCATTGTAGTATTTAATATTGATGTTGCCTGATTGGCTGAGCTAATTATTACTGACATCCATCCCCAGTTACCGTTGACATAGCCATTATCTTTTGTCCAGGTATGGTAATGCATTTGCATGTTTTGACCGCCATCGTACCAGTTGCCGCCATGTGCCGGCATCATAGATTCTTCTGTGCTATATGATTGCTGGAAGAAATATTCCTGAGCCAGGTTTCCATCCAATGCAACATAAGGAGTGAGCTCGGTTTGAATATACCCCAATGAATCCTGAGGAAAAACAGAAGGTGTTACTTCTGTCGTAATAGGCACATCCAATTTGTGGCAAGCACCAATAGCACTTGCTGTTATGAATATTAAAGCTAAATTTCTAAATATTTTTTTCATATTAATGTTTTTAATTTTTGAATTAGAACGAAACATTTACGCCTAACAAAAAGCTTCTTGTTTTAGGATAGAAATTATTATAGTCAACCCCCGGAGCAATTCCCCCCTGATTAACTTCAGGATCTATGCCTGTATATTTAGTAATTACAAATAAATTATTTGTAGAAATGTAAACCCTTAACGACTTAACATATTCGCTTACTTTGTTAAATCTGTAACCCAATGTTGCATTATCTAAACGTACATAACTGCCACTTTCAATAAAACGTGTTGAGTATACATAAGAATTAAAATCTGTAGGCGATTCATTTGCAGCGTCTACCAAAATATTAGTACTCATGGCTGTTGCCGGACGGAATAAATCGGCACGGGTTGCATTCATAATTTTGTTACCGAATACTCCTCTGAGTGAAAAATTCAAATCAAAATTTTTGTATTTGAAAGTATTAGCAAAACCAAGCAATAATTTAGGTTGTGCATCACCTGCATAAAAATTATCAACTCCATTTGATGGCGAGGTTGTAAGCGTTCCATCATGCCTATAATATTGTGATACTCCTGCAGCATTTTTACCTGCATAATTAAATGTAAAGAACTGACCTAAAGGATGACCTTGTTTTAATAATTGAACAAATCTGCCTGATTGTCCACCACCTTCCGGATCAGCTACAAAAGTAGAATCACCTCCAATGAATAACGGATTGGTTAAGCCTGTAATTTCATTTTTATTGTGTGTAAAGTTCAGGTTGATTGTCCATGAAAAATCTTTGCTTTGTATTACAGTTCCGCTGATACCTAATTCAATTCCTTTATTATTCATGCTTCCGCCATTGGCTGTAATACCTCCGTTAGGTAATAGCATTGGGTCGGCAGAATAACCAATGATCATACCGGTTGTATTTTTATTATACCAATCGAATGTTACATTAATTCTTCTGTTAAGGATGGAAAAATCAAGTCCCACATCTGTGGTTGCTGTCTTCTCCCACTGTAAATCAGGATTAGCAGTTTGTGCAGCACCAATTGCTGAAACCAGTGTTCCATTATAATTATAATTACCTCTGCCGGTCAGCATAAATTGAGGTGTATAAGGATTAAATCCGGCTGAATTACCTGTTTCACCATAGCTTGCCCTCAATTTCAAATCACCAATGATGTTTTGTTTTTTCATAAATTCTTCTTCACCAATACGCCAAGCAGCACCTATTGATGGGAAATAACCCCATTGATGATTAGAACCAAACATTGAACCTCCATCTCTTCTAATAGAAGCCTGCAATAAATATTTTTCTTTGTAATCATATTTCAAACGGGCAAAATCTGAAATTAAACGGGTACGCTGATATGCCATATCTCCGCTAAAATATAAACCACTACCATAGGTTGAAGGATTACCCAATGCAAGGTTATTATACAAAATATTATCTACAGGGAAATTGCTTGTTGTTCCTGAAAATCCATCGCCGAGAATATTATCCTGCCATGAATAACCAATTACTGCATTTATGCTATGATAGCCGAATTTTTTATCCCATGTTAAATAAGTTTCCAATAATTTATTAGTATTCTGATAATCGCTTCTTGTAGCCTGTCCGTTCGTACCAAAAGTTTGCAAGCCATGACCATAGTAACCGGGATCTGGATTATCATACATACCATTGTAAGTAGAAGTGAAATATTTGGTCAAATAAGTTCCTTGCAATGCATTAGAATTTTGATACGAAAGGTTTAAATCGTAAGTTAAACCAAAAGGTAATTTCAATTGTGCAGTTAAACTACCAATTAACAAATTGGTTTTGGTTTGTTCGTATTCATTGTTAAGCATTGCAACCGGATTATAATAATTGCTTTTTTGCAAATTTTCAAAATAAGTTCCGTTTGCATTCTTAATCGGATTCACAGGTAAATACAAATTAGCTAGTTGCAAAATTGAATTACGGTAAGGCAAATCGTTTGCGACACTTACAGAGTTGCTTATATTCAATCCCAATTTTAGTTTATCTTTAAAAGCATATTGATCGGCACTTAACCTTGCAATTACACGGTTTAATGATGTACCCTGAATAATACCTTGCTTGTCAAAATAGTTAAGGCTTGCAATATAACCACCATGCTCGTTGGTATTGCTATATGAGATATTATGATTTTGTGCAATAGCACTATTACGTTCAACTGCTTTTTGCCAGTTGGTATTAGCTCCTTTATCATCTGCAGGAGTAAACGCTAAATTATTTTTTGTAACAAATGCTGTTAATTGAGATGCATCCATCACTTTTAATTGGCTTGAAACACTTTCTGTACTTACATATCCATTATAAGCAAGAACAGGTTGACCTTTTTTTGCTCTTTTTGTTGTGATTATTATAACACCATTTGCTGCACGGTTACCATAAATGGCTGTGGCTGCTGCATCTTTTAAAATATCGATAGATGCAATGTCATCAGGAGCAACTGTTGCAATATTTGCTCCGGGGATACCATCAATTACATAAAATACTCCCTGAGAACCATTAAGCGTAGAAGCACCACGTAAAATAACTGCAGCAGGTTTGTTAGGATCGCCGCTTGCAGTAATATTTAACCCCGGTACTTTACCTTGTAACAATTGACCAACATCACTGATAGAACCACGATTCAAATCTTCGGGTTTTATTGTAGTTATAGCACTAGATAAAGTTCTACGGGAACTTTTACCATACCCAACTACAACAACATCGCTCAGAGCCGCAACTGCCGACTCCAATGTAATATCATAAGAAGCTGAAGATGATACAACAACTTCTTTCTTTGTGAATGCAACAGAACTAAATACCAATACTTCTCCGTCTTTAGCTTTGATAGAAAAAGTACCGTTATTAGCAGTAACTGTAACAACGTTTGCATTTTTAACCTGAACAGAAACACCCGCTAAAGGATTTCCGATATTGTCAGAAACCTTACCTGTGATTTCTTTCGTTCCTGACCGCTGTGCCAGTATCAGTAATGGCATAAGCAAA
>JAGWPQ010000113.1 GCA_028877045.1 Bacteroidota bacterium
TGGCATTCGCAGCGCAAACTTTACCATGAATGCTTTGCAACGACTGGATAGTTTGCTGAATGGAGAACTGATGCAAAAAACATTATTCATCAATGGAGCATCAGGAGGATTATTAGGTGCGGCATATTACCGCGAATTGTATTTGCAAAAAATGTTGGGGAAAAATATTGATCCCGATGATCAGCGTTACGTAGATGATATCTCGAAAGATTTATTAAACCCTTTGTTCTCCTCATTTGTAGCGAGAGATATTGTTGGACCGGTTCAAAAATTCGAGTACAATGATTTTTTATATCCAAAAGATCGGGGTTATGCATTTGAAGAGAAGTTAAACGAAAACACGCATGGGTTTTTAAATAAAAGTTTAAAAGATTATGCAATTGTCGAAGAAAAAGCGATCATACCTTTTATGTTTTTTAATTCGGTGATCAGCCGCGATGGAAGAAAAATGATCATCAGCTCGCATCCTGCAAGATTTTTAATGCGACCCAAAGCCGATCCACCGCGTATCACACCATTTGATGCAGACGCTATTGATTTTAATTCATTTTTTGTAAAGCAAAACAGCAATGATATTCGCATTTTATCGGCGTTAAGGATGAACGCAACTTTCCCGTATGTGCTGCCGAATGTTTGGTTGCCAACCAATCCGATCATTGATGTGATGGATGCAGGATTGCGTGATAATTTTGGTCTGGAAACAACACTTCGTTTTCTGGATGTTTTCAGCGATTGGCTGAAAGCTAATACTAGCAAGGTTATTGTGGTACAACTGCGAGACAGGAGTTTAAATGATTGGGAGAAGCCTTTCGAAAGTAAAAATTTCAGTGATATTTTGACGCACCCTTTTTTGGTGCTGCAAAATAATTGGTATCGCTTTCAGGATTATTATCAGCACGATCAGTTAGCATATTTTTCGGATAATTATGGCTCTGATTTTTACAGCATTTGCTTGCAATATATTCCTTCGCGGAAAAATGCGCCGGTAAGCTTAAGTTTTCATTTAACAGCATCTGAAAAGAAAGATGTTGCCGATGCGCTGGATAATCCCGTTAATCAAAAAGCAATTCATCAATTAATGGAAGCGATCAAATGATTTTTTGTTGACCAACTGCATTACTACTATCAACTATAGTTGCGCCGCACTCTTGTACTTCCTGTAATACTATTCAAAAAAAAATTATGGCTGCAATAAATAAAATGCGTCTTTTAAGATCTCAATTCTGAATTCTTCGGCTGTTTCTCTTGGTTCGCCATCAATATGCAGCGGTGCATATTTTAAATTTTTAATTCTTAGTGCCGAGGTTTGAAAATACAAAACGTTTTTCTTGCCCATGTCATCCACCAATTCTTTCAATTTATTATTACCACGTAATTGTTGCAATAATGCAAAAGGTAATTTTGCCTTACTCATTTTTTGAATGATGACAATATCGAGCAAACCATCATTCAGACTGGCTTTAGGGGCAATGGTTAAATTATTTCCAAACTGATTACTGTTGGCCATGCTGATGGCGAATGCATCGGTAAAAAAAGAAAAATCATTCAGTGTAACTTCAAACTGATAAGGATGTGCCTTAAAAAAATTAATTAAACTTTCCTGTGTGTAAGTAAATAATCCACGTGTATTCTTTGCTGCAAAATTATGTGCCACCTGTGCATCAAAACCCAATCCGCTCAGCATGCATGAGTAATGCTGATTGATATAAAAAGCATCGATCAGTCTTGCTTTTCCTGAAAAAATAATCGCTAAAGCTGCGGCGGGTTTTTTGGGAATGCCTGCAGCAAATGCCAAACCATTACCCGATCCAAAAGGAATGATGCCAAAGGTTACAGGCAATCCGCGCAGTGCATTGGTAACCTGATTTACGGTACCATCTCCACCAATAATCACAACATCAGTAAATTTTTCTGCAATGATTTTCTCTTTTAAAAAATCATAATCACCCGTTGCATCCGTTGCTAATATTTCGAATGGAATTTCTCTGGCACTTGTTTCCCTTTCAATCAACTTTTTTATTCCTTCTTTTTTCGAAGTGCCCGAAATAGGATTAATTAAATAAATAATTTTTCTTTCCATCACTGATTACTTTCAACATCAAATATAATTCCTCCAAAAATCTCAATTACCATTTTAACAAAGCACTTGCCCAGGTAAAACCACTGCCAAATGCGGCAAGGCAAACAAGATTGCCTTCTTTTATTTTTCCTTCCTGCCATGCTTCGCATAATGCAATGGGAACCGAGGCTGCAGTTGTGTTTCCGTATTTCTGGATATTATTATAAACCTGATCGTCTCTTAATTTTAATTTTTGCTGTACGAATTGCGAGATGCGCAAATTTGCCTGATGCGGAATCAGCATATTCAAATCCGAAAGTTCGTATCCGTTTTTATGCAATGCTTCCATGATCACTTCCGGAAATTTTACAATTGCTTTTTTAAATACTGAAGGTCCGTCCATGAAAGGAAAGTTTTGTGCACTGTCGATCATTTTATGGCTCATGAACATTTGCGAAATTTCTGCATCATCAAAACTTGCATAATTTTTTGCACCCCAGTGATTGGCATGTGTACCCGGATTATACATGGCTAATATTTCGGCACTTTCGCCATCGCTGTGCAAATGTGTACTTAAAATTCCCTGATCATTTTTTTCGGTAGGTTGTAATACAACGGCACCTGCTCCATCACCAAAAATTACAGAAACATTTCTTCCGCGTGTTGAAAAATCCAAACCGAATGAATGTTTTTCCGAACCTATCACCAAAATATTTTTATAAGTTCCTGATCGTATAAATTGATCGGCCACACTCAATGCATATAAAAATCCGCTGCATTGATTGCGTACATCCAGTGCACCAATTTCTTTCATCTTTAATTCGCGTTGCACCAATACACCGCATCCGGGAAAATAATAATCGGGACATAAAGTTGCGAACACTATAAAATCTACATCCTGTGCAGTGATGCCCGCTCTTTCAATGGCGATCTTTGCGGCTGCAACACCCATGGTTGTGGTGGTTTCTTCGGTGCGGTGAGCATATCTCCTTTCTTTGATACCGGTTCTTTCCTGGATCCATTCATCACTGGTATCCATGTATTTCAGCAGGTCGTTATTTGTAAAAACTTTCTCAGGTACATACATTCCAATACCTGCAATTTTACTGCGGGGCATATCAATCGTTTTAATGAAAAGTGAAGATAAGAGAATTTAGTTTTGTGTGTATTAAACTATTTGATTGGTTTTAATTGCATGACTGAAGTTAAGAATGATGCGATCTCATTTTGCGGCGTGATGATATCATGCGAAACAATTGATGAACCCAATACATGATTTCCTGCATTGGGTATGGCAATCATTTTCTTTTTATCGGATGGCGTTGCCAACTGAGAAAACATTTCTTTCATCGCAGAAACTTTTACAACCTTATCCTGATTTTTTTCATCACGGTAATAATATAATGTCAGCACCGGCTGTTTTACTTTCGAGAATGTATTTGCATTCATGGTTGTTTCTAATAATTCTTCCAATTCAACAATTGCTTCCAACCTGTATTGACTATTCCAGTATTGTTTGTATTTAGGATTGGTAAAGGGGATGTTATTAAATTTTGATCGTTTTACCAATCTTGCAATTTGCAATCCCCAATGATCATTCAATAACCATGCATTCGGATCGTTGATGGCAATGTTTGGCGATAATAAAATAAGTCCGGCAACATCAGGATAGGCAGCAGCTAACTGCAACGCCATAGTTCCACCGGTTGAAGTGCCCATCAATATTACTTTATTGCCTAATTGTTTGCCGATGGCATAAGCTTCTTTTGCTGATTCCCATAATTTATCGGGTGCAAAATTTATTAATGCATCTGCGGTATCAATGCCATGTTCGGCCAATCTTGATAAATATAAATTGCAACCAAATTGTTTGGCAATATTGCGGTGAACAGGATTTCCTTCTTCCTGCGATGCACTGAAACCATGCAAATAAACGATCGCGTATTCTGTTTTTTGTTTGAGCGAATCGTTTGCCCAAACTATTCTTGCTTCATTATCTGGTTTTATTTTATGCTGCGATTCGTTCTTCAAAATAAAATATTGCAGATCCATTGCAGTTGACGGAACTGCAGGTAAATCGAGATTATATTTTGGAGTTGAAGGCTTCGGACCGATAACATAAATGAATATTATCAGCAGAATTGCAACGATCGAATTTCTTAACCAACGCATAAATTATTTTTTATCGATGAAATTATTTTTTCGCAACAGATGAACTAAGTTTATTTATCATCGACAATATAAATAAAGTTTGTAACTAAAATTAGTATTAGAGGATTTCTTTCGGATTGTTTATATTCGAAAAATTAAAACCTATCACACATGACTTCACCCCAACGATTTCAGGCACTTGATGTGTTTCGCGGTATGACCATTTGTTTTATGATCATTGTAAATACACCGGGAAACGATGTAACTTTTTCGCCGTTAATGCATGCAAAGTGGCATGGCTTTACACCAACCGATTTGGTATTTCCTTCATTTTTATTTGCAGTAGGTAATGCCATGAGTTTTGTAATGGCAAAATGGAATACCAAAACACAGACACAGGTACTCACTAAAATTTTTAAACGTACGGTACTGATCTTTTTGTTGGGTTATTTAATGTATTGGTTTCCGTTTTTTCGTTTGGATGAAACAGGTCATGCGGTTTTTGCGCCTATCAGCGGAACAAGGATCTTAGGCGTGCTGCAGCGCATCGCTTTATGTTACGGCATTGCTGCATTACTGATCTATTATTTAAAACCCAAAGCAGCATTGATTGTAAGCATTGTTTTATTATTTGTGTATTGGCTGTTGATGTATACGTTTGGTGATTATACAATGTTGGGAAATGCCGGATTAAAATTCGATCTGTGGTTAATGGGCGATAAACATTTGTATCACGGCGAAGGTGTTGCATTCGATCCCGAAGGTTGGGTAAGTACAATCCCTGCCATTGGTAATGTTGTTGCGGGTTATATTGCCGGACAATTTATTCAGCAAAAAGGGAAAACTTATGAAGGATTAGCAAAATTATTATTGGTAGGATTTACATTATTTGTAATTGCTTACTTCTGGAATTTATCGTTCCCCATCAATAAAAAATTATGGACAAGCTCTTTCGTGACACTCACGGTGGGACTGGATTGCATGCTGTTGGCCGCAATTATTTATCTCATCGATTTTAAAAATAAAACCAAAGGCGTTTACTTTTTCGAAGTGGTTGGAAAAAATCCATTGACCATTTATTTGCTATCCGAATTAATGGCAACAGTACTTTATATGATTCATGTTGGCGATAAAAATTTATTTTCCTGGATCTACGATAATATTTTCAGTTATGCCGGCGATTATTTTGGTTCATTATTTTTTGCGGTAAGTTATATGCTGGTTTGCTGGAGCGTTGGATATTTTATGGACAAAAAGAAAATTTATATCCGCGTATAAAAATATTCGGATTATTTTTTTGTTACCAACTTTTGTATTTCATGGCATGAAACAGATGACATCCATTTCTCTTCTCCTTTTGGAGAAGATGCCTGAAAGGCAGATGAGGTTTGGGTCAGACTCTTGTACGTTCCGTTTTCATGGCAGCTGGAAATAAATATTTTGTATTCATCAATACTGAATAATTTTATTTCATGAACCGCATAGATCGTCTTTTGGGCATACTTACTTTATTACAGTCGCGCAAATTTGTGTCATCCGAAAAGATCGCCGATAAATACCAGATCAGCATCCGCACTGTTTACCGCGATGTAAAATCGCTTATTGAATTAGGCATACCTGTAAGTTTTGAACCAAGCAGGGGTTATTTTATTGTGCAGGGTTATTTTTTGCCTCCTGTTTCTTTCAGCAATGAAGAAGCAAATGCGTTGCTGCTGATTGAATCTTTGGTAAATGGATTTACCGATACATCAACTCAAAAACATTACACATCAGCACTTGAGAAGATCAAAGCAGTTTTAAAAGGCCAGCAAAAAGATAAATTAGAAACACTCAACGAAAAAATTTTGCTGCAGAAACCATCTTGCTACGATATGCGTTTCGAGTATTTGCCCATTTTGCAAAATGCAATTGCTGCGATGACCGTTCTCGAGATCGACTATAAAAACACCAAAGAAGAAATCAGCAAAAGACAAATAGAACCAGTTGGACTTATTTTCTATGCATTTAACTGGCATCTCATTGCATGGTGTTATAAACGCAGCAGCTATCGCGATTTCAGGGTTTCGCGGATCATAAAAATCACTGATACCGACAAACCTTTTAAAAAACAAGATCATATCAAACTGAGCGATTACATGAAAGAATTGCCTGTGGATTATTAATTTTTAAACGACTGCCATAAGGTTGTCAGTGGGTGTTATTTTTTTTGTGTTCTAAAACAAATAAATATGACATTCATCGAATCATTCTCAAAAGAACTTGAAAAAGAAGCAAACACAACACGCAAAATGCTGAGCCGTGTACCCGACACAAAATTTAGTTGGAAGCCGCATGAAAAAAGTATGAGCCTTCTGCAATTATCAACACATGTTGCAGAAATACCTTCATGGATTGGCATGATGCTTAATACATCGGAACTTGATTTTGCCAATAACAGTTACAATCCTGCTGTCATCAATAATTCGAAAGAATTAATGGAACATTTCGAAACATCATTAAAAGATGGAAGAGAACAATTGGCTAAAGCAAATGACAAACAATTGGATGATATGTGGACAATGCGAAGCGGCGAGCAGATATTCAGTACTGAAACAAAATTAGAAGTACTTCGTAGTTGTTTTTGTCAGATAGTACATCATCGTGCGCAATTGGGTGTGTATCTGCGTTTGCTTGATATTCCAATACCCGGAAGTTATGGCCCTAGTGCAGATGATCCGAGTTTTCAATAATGAAAAGCCGTTCCAATTATTTTTTTGGAACGGCTTTTTATTTTATCATTTATAGTTTTTTAAACCTTGCTGTAAAATGGCGCAGCAAAGGCGTTTCATAAATTATTTTATAACCTTTTATTTTTTCTCTTCTTTTAAATACTTCAATAATTACTTCGGCAACATAATCGATATGACTTTGTGTGTACAC
The DNA here is from genome assembly GCA_028877045.1 of Bacteroidota bacterium. Classification (GTDB taxonomy): domain Bacteria; phylum Bacteroidota; class Bacteroidia; order Chitinophagales; family Chitinophagaceae; genus CAIQDX01. The sequence goes on from JAGWPQ010000113.1 coordinate 7,130, forward strand.
TCTTCTCGGAATGGCCAAGCGTACTAATTCCATTGGTGCCGGAATTGTTTTTCCATCGGCATCATATTTTCCAAACATTACGGTACCGATCTCAACACCACGAACACCGCCTTCAATAAATAATTCGCCACACAATGTTTGTCCGGGAAATTCATGCGGTGGAATATGCGGTAAGAAAGCTTTCGCATCTAAATACACGGCATGGCCGCCTGTTGGTTTTATATACGGCACACCAACAGCATCTAATTTATCGCCGATATATTCAATGCTGCGGATACGATATTTTAAATAATCTTCTTCCATCACTTCTTTTAATCCAATGGCAATGGCGTCTAAGTCACGCCCGGCAAGGCCTCCGTAAGTAGGGAAACCTTCGGTGATGATCAAAAGATTGCGGCATTTCATTGCCAATGTTTCATCATTCATAGCAAGGAACCCACCAATATTTGCAAACGCGTCCTTCTTGGCACTCATCGTACAACCATCGGCATAAGAAAATAATTCCTGGGCAATTTCAAAAATGCTTTTATTCTCAAACCCTTTTTCTCTTTGTTTGATGAAATAACAATTCTCTGCAAACCTGCAAGCATCAATAAAAAATGGGACATCATATTTTTTACAAATGGCACTTGCAGCTTTGATGTTTGCCATGCTCACCGGTTGTCCGCCACCCGAATTATTGGTAACCGTAATTATTACCAACGGAATATTTTCAGCACCTTTTTCGATGATTGTTTTTTCTAATGCGACCAAATCAATATTTCCTTTGAATGGTGCAATGAGTGAAGGTTGTTTTCCTTCATCGCACAAAAGATCAATTCCTTCGGCACCTGCAAATTCAATGTTGGCACGGGTTGTATCGAACAGTGTGTTGCTGATAAAATATTTTCCTTTACCGCCTGTAATGCTGAACAATATTTTTTCGGATGCTCTTCCCTGATGTGTTGGAATAATATATTTCATATGTGTGATGGAAGAAACGGTTTCTTCGAATCTGAAAAAACTATCACTGCCGGCATAACTTTCATCGCCGCGCATGATGCCGGCCCATTGTTCACTGCTCATGGCACTGGTACCACTGTCGGTCAGCAGATCAATGATTACATCTTTTGCTTTAATTAGAAATGGATTGTAATAGGCATCGCGAAGGATATTGATACGCTGCTCTTTTGTTGTGAAATGAATGGGCTCGACCGATTTTATTTTAAAAGGTTCTATAATTGTTTTCATAAAAAATTTTGAATGACTGAATTAATGAATGAGCGAATAATTAAGACTAAACCCAATATCGTTTTTCATGCATTGCTGCCATGAAAACGGAACTGTGAACCGAGCGTGGCAACAGGCGATGCCATGAAAACCATCGGCTCGAATCAAAAAAAATAATTAAGTGAAAAAGAATCGGGTGAAACTAAGTGGGGCTTTTGATAATATTTTTCCAGAGACTCATGATAGCTGTATAAATGCGGTTCAAATGTAATTAAAATATTAAGTTCAATATTAACAAACCTACTACCGGTATAATTGCGTACATTTGCCGCCTTAAATTTTTACATGGAAATCAGAAACATCGCTATTATTGCTCACGTCGATCACGGTAAAACTACTTTGGTGGATAGGATTTTACAGACTACTAAAGTGTTCAGAGAAAATCAGGAAACCGGTGATTTGATCATGGACAGTAATGACCTTGAAAGAGAAAGAGGTATTACCATTTTTTCTAAAAATGCCTCTGTTCAGTACAACGGAGTAAAAATTAATGTAATTGATACTCCGGGCCACAGTGATTTTGGAGGTGAGGTAGAACGTGTTTTAAAAATGGCCGACGGTGTTTTATTGTTGGTAGATGCGTTTGAAGGGCCGATGCCGCAAACAAGATTTGTGTTGCAAAAAGCATTGCATCTTAATTTGCACCCGATTGTTGTTATCAATAAAGTTGATAAAGCAAACTGCCGTCCCGATGAAGTGCACGATGCAGTTTTCGAATTATTCTTTAACCTCGATGCAACCGAAGAACAATTAAACTTCCCTACATTTTATGGTAGTGGAAAAAATGGTTGGTTCAACGACAGCCTTACACCTACCGAAGATATTATTCCTTTGATGGATGGAATCATCAAATATGTTCCTGCACCAAAAGTGAATGAA
>JAGWPQ010000114.1 GCA_028877045.1 Bacteroidota bacterium
CCGCCGAAACGATGAGTTTCACGCCAATTGGTTTCATCTTGTAATGCCCATGGCACACGGATTCCAATAAAATAATTAGGTTGCAAATTATTCATCAAATTTCCAATAAGGCTAAAGAAAATACTTACTGCTGGAAGTAAAAATGTTAGAATACTAAATACATTCCCTTTCATTGCATTAATTGCGATTACTTGAAATGCAGAAATAAATATTACTACTAGAAATGAAATTTTTTTGATCATTGAAGTCGATGATTCGGCAGTTCTTTTTGGATCTATTGATGGAATATTTTTCAAGTACGAATACACAGAAAATGAACCGAACATCATGATAATTATAAATAACCAGCTCGTTGATTTTACACCATACCCATCAGCCCCATGAAGATTAAAATGTATCGGAATATCTTTCGGCATTGCTGAGTAATTGAAAGCAAGATATATCGTCGGAATTAGCATAACTGCAAAGGCAGTTAAATCTGCAGAATTATATTTTGTTTTCATTATTTCTTTTTTGTTTTGACCGAAAATTGCATTAACCATTTCAGCATTTCATCCATTACCGTTGTATTGATCGAATAGTAAATAAATTGTCCTTCTTTAACTGCCACCACCAAATTCGCCTGTTTCAACAGGTCCAGATGATGCGAAATACTTGGTTTTGATATATTGAATTGATCGGCTATCTCTCCTGCAGTCATATCTTTTTCCTTCAACATTTCCAAAATGCTCCTGCGTGTTGTATCATTCAATGCTTTAAAAAGTATATTCACAAAACCTAGTGTTTAAATATTTAGACAAATGTCTAAATGCTATTTTTCTTTTCCAAATTTATTTTAAACCCTACCGTTTGTCCCGACTGTTAAAATAATTTTTACACTTTAATCACGAACTGTACGCTTTTGGAACACAACGTGCACATCTGTTGAAACCCTTTACTGTAAAGCATTATATCAAATTTTAAATATGGATTAACATTTGTTTTAACACCGCTCATACAAATCAATAAAAATTGTCTGTAACTAATCACAAACTGTTTCGTTACGGTTATATGCTCGTCTATTTTTGACATGTCAAATCAAAAACTATGACAAATCTTTTATCACAAAAAATAAATTAAACTATGAAAAAGCTATTCATCGCAGTTCTTTTTGTAGCTGCAATCGGTACAAGCGCATTCGCGAATCCAACTACAGTTAATTACAAAATATTAAACAGTTTTGGAACTGACTTTAAAGGTGCTGAAAATGTTAGCTGGAAAGTTACCAGCGAGTTTGTAAAAGCATCATTCGTTTATGAGAACACTAAATTAAACGCTTTCTACAATTTGGACGGCGAATTAATTGGTACCTCAAAAACATTTGAATTGAATAAATTACCTAAAAAGGCATTGGAAACAATCACTAAAAAATATCCGTATCCTCCGTATAAATTAGGTGAATGCATTGAAATGACTTATCCTGACGGCGAAAAAAATTATTTTTTATCCTTCGAAATAAATAATGAAACATTGGTTATTCAGGTTTCTCGTGCAGGTGAAATAAGCGTTTTTTAAAAAACTGGGAAATAAAAAATATCATCCTATGTCTTACTGAAAAGTCCTTTTAAAAATAAAAGGGCTTTTTTATTTCAGATAAGATTGAATCGTGCAAAATTCTCCTTCGCCTTTTAGATCAATGATTAGTTGGTTTAGTCTTTTTTGTAACGGC
>JAGWPQ010000115.1 GCA_028877045.1 Bacteroidota bacterium
ACTAACCCTGCATTGCAATTTCCCCAAACAATTAAATGGCGGAGATAAAATTGATTTGAAAGTAACGGTGGCACATCATTTATCAAAAGAACAAACCGGAAATGTAACACTCGAATTATTTGATGCCAACACAAATAAAAGTGTTGATGGTTGGTTCCTGAATATTTTTCCGTTTCAATATTTTACTTCTATTGCAGGAGAAAATTTTAATACCGGCTTTCCGTTTACCGTTCCATCAAATTTTAACGGAAAAATTAAAATAGTGATCAAAGCTATTTGTGGAAATACAAAAGATTCTGTTTCGCAAACATTTACTATCAGTTCTAAAATAACCGGTGATGATTGATACGAATGTTGATTATATTATTCTCGGCCAGGGTATCAGCGGCACTTTTCTAAGTTATTTTTTACACAAAGCAGGAAAGAAAATTTTGGTGATCGATGATGCTGAAACCTTTACTGCATCAAGGATTGCAAGCGGTGTGATCAATCCTGTTACCGGAAGACGCGTTGTTGAAACATGGATGATCAACGACATCATGCCTTTTGCAGTGAATGCGTACCAGCAATTGGGAAATGAAATTAATGCTTCGGTTATTCAGCAATGCAATGTGTTAAGTTTTCATGCAAGTGTGCAAATGAAACAGGCTTTCGAAGATCGTTCGTTGGAGGATAACAAATATTTGCGCACACCAACAAATGAAGAATCCTTGCATGAATATTTTCATTTTTTTCTTGGTGTTGGCGAAACCGATCCATGTTATCTGGCCGACATTCAAAAATTATTATTGGGCTGGAGAAAAGTTTTATTGGATAATAATTTATTGCTCGAAGAAAAATTTAATTGGGATGATTGTGCGGTGACCGAAAACAACATCACTTATAAAAATATTGCCGCCGAAAAAATAATTTGCTGCGAAGGATCGGCAGGTGTTCGCAATCCATATTTTACTTTATTGCCTTATGCAAAAAATAAAGGCGAAGTTCTGATCGTTGAAATTCCTGATCTGCCACGCACAAATATTTATAAACAGGGATTGACAATCGTTCCCTGGAAAGAAAATTTATTTTGGATCGGTTCGCCATACGAATGGAATTATTCCGATACCAATCCAACGGCTGCATTTAAAATAAAAACGCAAATGCAATTGCAGCAATGGTTAAAGTTGCCGTATAAAATTTTAGATCACTGGGCAGCCGAAAGGCCCGCCAATGTTGAGCGTCGGCCGTTTGTGGGTTTGCATCCGTTGATGCCTTCGGTTGCTATTTTAAATGGCATGGGCACCAAAGGTTGTTCGCTTGCACCGTTTTTTGCAAACGAGTTAACGCAACATCTCAGCAACAATTCTCCCATCAATCCGTTGGCCGATGTTCGAAGATTTACAAAAGTTTTAAGCAGATAATTTTTTTGTAGCGGGCATTTGTTTTTCATGGCATCACCTGTTGCCACGCTCGTTTCAAAGTTCCACTTTCATGGCAACAGTACAATGCGTGGCAGCTTGTACTGAGCTTGGCGAAGTATCGCACTCTTCAACGTTCTTATCATTGTGCAACTTTCCCGTCATTGTTAATATTTCTCATCAATAATAAATTTTTCATCAGTGCAAATCTGTTTCATCTGTGTTATCCGTGTTCCTATCTTACCCAAAAATCTTTTATTTTTATCCGAAACAATTTATACATGAGCAATACCACCACAGCCGAATACACAATTCCACTCAGCTACCGCAAAATGGAAAACCTGCATATTGTTTTTTGGTTGTTTAAAGATATCAGTTGGTGCATGATCTGGAAACCATTAGGCATTGCTATGATTTTTCCAACATTAATTATTTCGATCGTTATTGCTTACCGCACCCGGCAATACATGAGCGAACTATGCCACAATGTTGCCATCAGTTTTTGGATAACAGCCAATGCTTACTGGATGTTAAGCGAATTTTTTAAAATAGATGCTGATGTTATTTACGGCGATATCACTTATAAACATCTTGCCATTATTCCGTTTACCATCGGAATTTTATTACTTGGTTTTTATTATTTGATCTGGAAACCCAAACATCACAACGAATTAGAAACGATGTAAAACAGTAACTCAATACCTGTTAAAAATATATCGTTCAATATATCCGCCGGTGTAATTTGTGGCGATCATCGAACCGCCATAAAATGTTACATCATCAAAATACAGATCAATAGAACTGCCGCTGTAACTGTCTCTCACACTGATTTCGAAGTTTTGATGCAGATCAGTATAATAGTTGCCATACTGATCGTAATAACCTGTTGTTACCGGCGAAGAATACCAGCTGCCTGTCATTAAATTGCGTCCATCATCATACCTTGCTCCGCCATTGTTGTACAGATCAAATACACCATTTTCTAATCCTGTAGAAAAATGTTGCCAGCCATAACCATTATTTTGCGAGGCATCGCTCAACACCCACGAACCTGCAAAAGGATTATCGGGTGCAACCACAACTTTTGTACAACCCGAAAAAACTGTAACAGAAAAAATTATGCTGATGATAAGTATAGTTCGTTTCATGGTAAAGATTTTTAGCGTTATAGAATTTTAAAAACTTTTTAATGTCTTTTATTCTATCGATGCAATTCTTTCACCAAAAAAAGTAAACCTTCATTCTAGTATCCCATTTATATAATCTTTAACAACTATGCTTTATTTGTTTTGATGTAGGTAAGTCCTATTCTTCTTTTAATCTCGGTGCAGTAAAATAAATGCTGGCTCCTAAAAATGCGATCACGGTAAAAGAAATCCGTAAGCTCGAAACCTGTGCGATATAGCCAATCAGCGGCGGCCCGGCTAAAAACCCAAGAAAGCCAATGCTCGAAACAGCAGCAATAGCAAGACTTGGAGCCATTTTCTTCGATCTTCCCGCCATCGCAAAACACAGCGGCACGATGGATGAAACACCAAATCCCACCATTAAAAAACCAATGGTTGCCGTAACAATGTATGGAAATAAAACTGCAAGCATTAATCCGGATGAAATTACAATGCCGCTTGTTTGCAATACTTTTTTTGTACCAAATCTGGTAATTAATTTATCGCCTATAAATCTTCCCGATGCCATTGCGCTCATAAAAGAAACATAACCAAGTGTTCTTAGTTGCGTTGATGCTTTTAATACTTTCAAAAAATAAACACCACTCCAGTCAAACATGGTTCCTTCGCAAACCATACTGCCCAAAGCAATAAAACCAATGGCCAATAAATATGCATCTGGTTTTACAAAGAATTTACTTTTCTGCTTTGCAACAGTTTCTTTTTTTAATGTAAACGGATAAATGAAAAAACCCAAAATCAATCCGGCTACACTTACATAAATAAAATGTTGCAAAGGATTCATATGTGCACTCACCATAATTGTTCCGATCAAAGCGCCGCTGAATCCCCCCAAACTCCACAATCCGTGAAACGAAGCCATGATACTTTTTTTATATAATGCTTCTACCGAAACGGCTTGTGTATTCACGCAAATATTCATCAGGTTGCCACTCATTCCCAAAAAATATAATTGAACGGCCAATGCTATGCTGCTGTTGGCCAATCCAATGCCGATCATCGACACAGGAAAAATAATGGTTGATAATAACAGCATTTTTTTACTTCCAAACTTGGCAACCAAATATCCCGAGATGGGCAATCCGCTCATCGAGCCTGCCGGCAATGCAAATAATACCGAGCCCAATGTTGCATCGCTTAAATGCAGTTGCGATTGGATATCGGGTATGCGGCTTGCCCAGCTTGCAAAACGAAGCCCCGATATAAAAAAGAAAAAGCCCAATGCCCGGCGGTTCCTTCTTAATTCTGTTGTTGAAATAATTTCCATAATCCAAACAAAGATGAAACTTTAATGATTAACTAAAACAGTTTACAGCCTGTAAAACGGCATTTCGCCTATATTTGCAGCCCAATAATGTTGATTGGTTTATTGGTTTATTAGTCAGATACTATAAACTAAACATTTTTTTTCCAATCAACCGATTAACTAATAAACTAATCAACTAATATGTATCGTTCGCATACCTGTGGTGAATTAAGAATGGCTGATGTAAACAAAGAAGTTACATTATCGGGCTGGGTACAAACTGTTCGGAAATTTGGTGCTATCACTTTTGTTGATCTGCGCGACCGTTACGGCATTACGCAATTATTATTTGGCGAAAGTTTGCAAAGCGAACTGGATGCAAATCCTTTGGGACGTGAATTTGTGTTGCAGGCAAAAGGAAAAGTAAACGAGCGCAGCAATAAAAATGCAAACATTGCAACAGGCGAAATTGAAATTGTTGTTGATGAATTTAAAATATTAAATAAATCTGCTGTTCCGCCATTTACTATTCAGGATGATACTGATGGTGGCGATGATCTGCGAATGAAATATCGTTATCTGGATCTGCGCCGCAATGCTGTGAAGAAAAATTTGGAACTGCGTTATGCTGTTGGTCGTTCTACCAGAAATTATTTGCACGAAAATAATTTCATGGATATTGAAACACCATTTTTAATTAAATCAACTCCTGAAGGTGCAAGAGATTTTGTGGTGCCATCAAGAATGAATCCGGGACAATTTTATGCATTGCCTCAAAGTCCGCAAACATTTAAACAATTGTTGATGGTGAGTGGTTACGACCGTTATTATCAGATCGTGAAATGCTTTCGTGACGAGGATTTGAGAGCAGATCGTCAACCAGAATTTACACAGATAGATTGTGAAATGAGTTTCATAGAACAAGAAGATATTTTAAATATGTTTGAAGGTTTGGTGAAACGAATTTTTAAAGATGTAAAAAATATTGATTACACAGAGAAAGTTGAACGCATGAGTTGGGAAGAAGCGATGTGGCAATTTGGAAATGATAAACCCGACATTCGTTTTGGCATGAAGATCTGTAATTTAAAATTTCCGCAACATACTTTTCCATCAAAACAAAATCAATCAGCATTAATTACTGGTGTTGATTTTAAAGTTTTTGATGAAGCTGAAACCGTTGTTGCCATTGCTGTTCCGGGTTGCAGCGAATACACACGCAAACAAACCGATGAAATAACAGAGTGGGTGAAACGTCCGCAGATCGGCATGAAAGGTTTGGTGTTTATTAAATGTAATGCCGACGGAACTTTTAAAAGCAGTGTTGATAAATTTTATAACGAAGAAAAATTAAAAGCCATTGCCGCTGCAACAAATGCGAGTGCAGGAGATCTGATTTTAATTCTTGCCGGTGCTGAAGAAAGAACCAGAAAAGCAATTAGCGAATTGCGTTTGGAAATGGGCAAACGTTTGGGCTTCAGAAAAGATGATGAGTTCAAACTCTTGTGGGTATTGGATTTTCCGTTGTTTGAATTTGCTTTGGAAGATCAGGATGGAGGAGGTGCAGGCCGTTGGGTAGCAAGGCATCATCCGTTTACAAGTCCGAAGCCTGATCATATTAGCATCATGATAAACAATAATCCAAAAGTTGAGGATTTAGATAAATACTTAGAACATCCTTATGCCAATATTAAAGCCAATGCGTATGATATGGTATTGAACGGAAATGAGATTGGTGGCGGATCGATAAGAATTTTTCAAAGAGAATTGCAGGAAAAAATGTTTGCTGCATTAGGGATGAATGAAGCAGAACAACAACATAAGTTTGGATTTTTATTAGGCGCATTCGAATATGGTGCTCCGCCGCATGGTGGACTGGCATTCGGTTTCGACCGTTTGTGTTCTATTTTGGGTGGCAGCGAAAGTATCAGAGATTTTATTGCTTTCCCTAAAAATAATTCAGGAAGAGATGTGATGCTGGATGCACCGGCAACTATTGATGCAAAACAATTTGATGAGTTGCAAATAAAGTTGGATTTGAAACCCCCAACCCCTAAAGGGGAGTAAGGAATAGGAACACGGATGACGCAGAAGAAACAGATTTGCGCAGAAATATTTTAAAGCCTGCTGATTTTTTTCAGCAGGCTTTTTTATGATGCAAATGCCTGTGGGTATTGTTCATGAGCAATATCAAAAAGTTTTTTGCAAAGGTCATAATAAGATAATGTTGCTACAATCATCAACCCAACTATAAAGGAAAAGAAATAATATTCAGGTATTGAAAGAGGATTTTTATCTGAAAATCTTAAAAATTGCGCAAGAAATTGTAGTGCAAGAAAAGAAAAAAAGTTTTGTTGATAGCGTGAAGAAATCAATAATAATTTCTTTGATACTTTTTTGAAAATCCAGTAACTCTTAATAGCAATAAATATTTCAAACACAATAAAGACAGATGCTATAATAGCAGAAACATTACTTAGTTTATTTTGATGAACTACAGATCCAATAAACATAAAACAAGCTATCAGGAATAGTGTAAAAGCAACTTTCGGTAAAGTGAAATATTTAAAAAAAAGATTCCACCTTAAATGTTTATTCTTCCTGAACAATGCAGCTTCTTTGGCTTCCACTACACCGGCAAATCCTTTGTAGCCAAAACTTTTATACACTTCTTCTAATGCAGTTTCAAAAAAAATATTTTTATTCGCACTCATCTTTTCTTCAATCGCGTTGGCAAGATGATCTACCAATTCCAATTGCACATCATAATAATGAACATAATGCCTGCGGCAGAATCTAAACAATTCATCTATTTGTAATTGTGTTAATTGTTGTTTCATACAAACGCGTTTGGATATTGTTCTTTCATCTTTTCATTAAAGGAAACTCGTACAAATAAAATTGAGATGAATAAAATTTCAAGCATCGCACCGAAAAGAAAAAGAATAGACTGCAACGAAGGTTTATCTTTTAAATTAAAATGATTGTCAAATAAACCCGGAAGAAGATTAAATGCAGTATTCAATGAAACTGCGGCTAGTATAGCGAGTTTTTCATATCTACTCCTAACTTTCAAACATAACAAGTTGCCTTTTCTATCTTCCAAAAATTGTTTGGATTCATTTCTAAAAATAAATGAATAGTATAAATAAGGTGCCATCAT
>JAGWPQ010000014.1 GCA_028877045.1 Bacteroidota bacterium
AAACTCGGTCTTCAATTCTATAAATCTTAAAAATTCATCTTTTACTTTTTCTTCTTTAAACTTACCGCCATAAAATGCAGTGACGGTACTTGCAGTATCATCGGCCACACCACGACTTGCTACACATAAATGTTTTGCATCTATCACAATGGCAACATCTTCTGTTCCTAAAATATTTTGTAAGTCTTTACCAATTTGCATGGTTAACCTTTCCTGCACCTGCGGACGTTTGGCATAATACTGTACCAATCGGTTTAATTTACTTAGTCCAATTACCTGACCGTTGCTGATGTACGCTACATGCGCTTTTCCGATGATGGGCACAAAATGGTGTTCGCAATTACTGTAGAACGAAATATTTTTTTCAACCAGCATTTCGTTGTACTTGTATTTATTTTCGAACAAAGCAATATCGGGTTTATTGGCAGGATTCAGTCCGCTGAAAATTTCCTGCACATACATTTTTGCAACACGACGTGGTGTTCCTCTTAAACTATCATCATTCAAATCCAAACCCAATGTTTCCATGATAGCTTTAAAATGATTTTCAATCTCAGCAATTTTTTCATCATCGCTTTTTGCAAAAGCATCTTCACGCAACGGAGTATCAACCGATGTACTCACATGATTATCGCCCATCTCGTCAATTAAAATATCACTCAGCTCAATTTTATCACCGTTAAGCCGGATATTCAACAAAGTTTCTTTCTGTTTCATACAATTTTATTTTAAGGTCCAAACTCCTGTCCAGCTTAGGTCGCAGCAGATCGTAAATGACGATCGCAATGTTTTCGGCTGTTGGATTTAAGTTGGCAAATTCTGCCGTATCTAAGTTTAGATTTTTATGATCAAATTTTTTTATTACAACATCTTCAATTAATTCGCTCAATAATTTTATGTCCATCACATAACCTGTTTCCACATCAGGCACCCCTGAGACTTTTACGATCAATTCGTAATTGTGGCCATGATAATTTTTGTTATTGCACAGTCCAAAAACTTTTTCGTTTTGCTCATCGCTCCATAACGGATTATGCAAACGATGTGCTGCATTAAAATGTTCTTTTCTGAAAAGTGCAACTTTATTACTCATAATTTTTTTATGTAGCCGGCTTTAGAATATCTATTGAACTTCGGTTGCGTCGCACACTTCAACGCTTTCAATTCATTTCAACAAGTCATGAAAAAAATAAAATAATTCTTTATCAACTGCCGGCACTGTTTCAGAAGTGTGCTGATCAAGTGGCCTGCAAATAAAGAGAGCCTGATGATTTGATAAAGAACCTGTATTTGCTTAGCTATTACCGCGCCAAAACTAATCTGTCTGTTTCGGTCTGCAAAGTAAATACAGATATTAATAACTGATTTACGTTTATTTTGTTCGTAAAACCGCAATATTTTTCCCTAAAACACAAATTAATTAACGGTAAACTGCAATTTTGTCGCAAAGGTTTTGTTGCACGGTATTTGAAACAGCAAAACACTTACCTTCAACGCTATAAAAAATCGAAGATGAACATAGGAAAAGAATTTGAAAAATATGCCATAAAAGATCAGGGCATCAGCAGTGCAACATTGCATAATTATCAGTCGCATTTTAATCCGATGAGCCTTACGCCATACATTATTGAAGAACGTTCTTTAAATGTGGCGCAGATGGATGTATTCAGCCGTTTGATGATGGACCGCATCATTTTTCTGGGCGAAGGCATCAACGATTATGTTGCCAATATTGTTACTGCGCAATTATTATTTTTAGACAGCACCGATCGTACACGTGATATTCAAATGTATATCAACAGCCCTGGTGGCAGTGTTTATGCCGGTTTGGGCATTTACGATACGATGCAGTTTGTGAGCCCGGATGTATCAACAATTTGTACCGGCATTGCTGCCAGCATGGGACAAATTTTATTATGCGCCGGTGTGAAAGGAAAACGTACCGCATTAAAACACAGCCGTGTGATGATGCATCAACCAACGGGTGCCATTGGCGGGCAGGCAACTGATATTGAAATTACCGCAAGAGAAATTAAAAAATTGAGGCAGGAATTATACGCCATTACTGCATCACATACCGGAAAAGATGTTGAGACCATTGCCAAAGACAGCGACCGCGATCATTGGTTAACTGCTACCGAAGCAAAAGAATATGGTTTAGTGGATGAGGTTTTACTGATCAATGCAAGAAAAGAAAAGAAAGATTAATAATCAGCTGTTGAAGTGTGCGACGCAACAGGCGATCCCATGAAATACATAAGCTGGTAATATAAAAATTAAAATAAATAATTGGTTATGATAGCATCAAAATATATAATAAATCCTTTTCTGATGGAAGAAAACGATGATGACGAAACTCCGAAAGAAGATAAACAACAGGAACCTGTAAGCCCCGGTATGCTGAAGAAAATGGAAAAACTTTTCTTCGAAAAGCGTGCGGTTTATTTGTGGGGTACCGTGGATGATAAAAGTGCCAAAGATGTGGTTACTAAATTACTTTTGTTAGACGCCGATAAACCCGGCGAAGAAATTAAATTATATATTAATAGTCCCGGTGGTGTGGTAACAAGTGGCATGGTGATGTACGATACCATCAAATTAATTCAATCGCCTATTTCTACTATTTGTATGGGACTGGCTGCCAGCATGGGTTCTATCTTATTGAGTGTTGGTAAAAAAGGGAAAAGATATATTTATCCGCATGGCGAAGTGATGATCCATCAGCCAAGCATTGGCGGATATTTTCAGGCCAATTCGGCCGATATTGAAATTCAGGCCAATCAAATTCGTAAAACAAAAGAAATTGGTGCGCAAATATTGGCAACCAATTGCGGTAAATCGGTTGAACAGATCATGAAAGATTTTGACCGCGATTACTGGATGGATGCCAAAGAAGCCGTTGAATATGGTATTGTAGATTCGATTTTAAAGAAAATCTAATATTCTGCACATACGCACCGGCATGGTTGCAACGTTAAATAATAATATTACTTTTGTGCTTAACAATTGATGGCTGCTTGCAGACATCAGTCCCTAAAATTAGAAACATGTCTAAACAAAGCCATTTGCATTGTTCGTTTTGTGGCCGTAGCAGAGATGAAGTAAAGATCCTCATTGCTGGTCAGGAAGGACATATTTGTGAGCATTGTGTAGAGCATGCGCAGGAAATTATTTTGCAGGAACTGAATATTAAAAATGATTCAAATAATTCGGCTTCTAATTTTAAATTAAATGTCCGCAGGCCTGCCGAAATAAAAAAGTTCCTGGATGATTATGTAATTGGTCAGGATGAAGCCAAAAAGATCATAGCCGTTGCGGTTTATAATCATTTCAAAAGAATTGCGCATAAAAGTCAGGTTGATGATATTGAGATCGATAAAAGCAATATCATCATGGTTGGCGAAACAGGAACAGGAAAAACTTTATTGGCAAAAACAATTGCTAAAATGCTGAATGTTCCGTTTGCCATTGTTGATGCAACTGTATTTACCGAAGCCGGTTATGTTGGTGAAGATGTTGAAAGCATGCTCACCCGTTTATTGCAAAATTGTAATTACGATGTGGCAGCCGCCGAACGCGGAATTGTTTATGTTGATGAAATTGATAAGATAGCCCGCAAAGGAGATAATCCTTCCATTACACGCGATGTTAGTGGCGAAGGTGTTCAGCAGGGATTATTAAAAATGCTGGAAGGCACAGAAGTGTTGGTACCACCGCAGGGAGGAAGAAAACATCCGGAACAAAAAATGATCAAGGTTGATACAAAAAATATCTTATTCATTTGCGGCGGCGCATTTGACGGCATCGATAAAGTAATTGCCCGAAGAATAAATACCAATGCCATTGGTTTTAATGTAAATAAAGAAGAACAGGAAATGCAGCGTTTGAATTTATTACAATTCATCAATGCGCAGGATCTTAAAAGTTTTGGGTTGATACCTGAATTATTAGGCCGTTTACCGGTTGTTACACATCTTAATCCTTTAGATAAAGAAACTCTAAGAAGTATTTTAACTGAACCCAAAAATGCGCTCATCAAACAATACAATAAGCTATTTGAATTGGAAGGAATTGAATTGATCATTGATGATGAAGTCATGGATTTTATGGTAGAAAAAGCATTGGAATATAAATTAGGTGCAAGAGGTTTACGCAGTATCTGCGAAGGTATTTTGACCGATGCAATGTTTGAATTACCTGGCATGGGACAAACTGAACTAAATATTACTTTGGACTATGCAGAAAGCATGTTCAAGAAGAGTAAAATAAGTTTATTGAAAGTTGCTTAGTTATTAATTATTAAATATGAAAAAGCGATGGGAATAACTTCTCATCGCTTTTTGTTTTGACGGGATTAACTTGCGGCATAGAAAAAATAAATCAAATTATATGAACGAATTAATTGAACGATTAACAAAAGAAGCAGGCTTAACACCCGATCAGGCAAAAAAAGCGGTTGAAACGATTGCCAGTTTTGTGAAAGAAAAATTTCCGATGCTGGGCGGTGCCGTGGATAATATTTTCAGTGCAGGAAGTAAGGATAACGATTAAGAAAAATTAATCGGATAATCCCATTCTTACTGCAATTGAAGCAAGTTCCTGCCTGCTCTGAACATTTAGTTTTCTGAAAAGACTTATTCTGTGATGATCTAATGCTTTAGGACTGATGTCCATGATTCGCGCAATTTGCTCGTAAGTAAATCCGGTGGAAGAATATTTTAAAAGCTCGTATTCTCTGTCTGTAAGAACTGGTGCATAGTCATTATATCCGGTCATTCTGTTTTGATCGGATACAACTATTTTATCGGGTTCATCATTCTTCCCGAATTTTTCAACTACATCCATGATTGCTTCCGGCTCTGCATTTTTAGCAATAAATCCCGATGCACCTTTTTGCAATAAATTATTTACTGTTATCTGGTCGTGTATCATCGATATCATCACCACTTTTACTTGAGGATAGTGCAGGTGAATATAATCCAGTGTTTCAAATCCATTCATCACCGGCATTTGAATATCTAACAATAAAACATCGGGTAATGCATTATCAGAAAGTAAATCAATAAATTCTTTGCCGTTATTTGCCTCAAGTATAATTTTTATATTCTTGTTTTTGGCTAAAACATTAATTACACCTTTTCTGAAAATAGCATGGTCATCAACAACAGCCACTTTAGTCATCATGTTTCATAATTTTTATTCACTTATTCAGTTTCACTTTGGTCTTAGGATATTGTCTGTCGTACTAATAATGACACAACATTACTTCTTTATTCTATTCAAAAAAAAGAGAAAAATCCCATTCCTATTTATGTGCTGACTAAATACTTTATAAAAAAAGAAAGCTCTCGTAAAAAAGCTTTCTTTTTTTATCGGTCTGATGAAAAATTATGCTGTCAACTCTTCTCTTGCAATAACAATTTTTTGGATCTCGGATGTGCCTTCGCCAATGGTGCAAAGTTTGGCATCGCGATAATATTTTTCTACCGGAAAATCTTTGGTATAACCATAACCACCAAATATTTGCACTGCATCGTTTGCCACTTTAACTGCCACTTCGCTGGCATAATATTTTGCCATAGCTGATTGTTTGCTGTGTTTTTGATGACGTTCTTTTAGATCGCATGCCTGATTCAACAGCATCTCGGCAGCCATAATTTCAGTTGCCATGTCTGCCAGCTTAAAACTGATTCCCTGAAAATTTGAAATGGGTTGATCGAATTGATAACGTTCTTTCGAATATTTTAGAGCAGCTTCATAAGCGCCTTTTGCAATGCCCACAGCCAATGCAGCAATTGAAATCCTGCCGCCATCTAAAATTTTTAATGCCTGTTTAAAACCATCACCTACATCACCGATTCGTTGTGCATCACTAATTCTGCAATTATCAAAAATCATTTCGGTTGTTTCGCTGGCACGCATGCCTAATTTATTTTCTTTTTTACCGGCTGCAAAACCTTTTGTTCCGCGTTCAACAATAAATGCAGATGCATTATTTGTTTTTCTTGGTTCACCTGTTCTTGCAATTACAACAGCAACATCACTACTCTTGCCATGTGTGATCCAACTTTTTGTTCCATTCAAAACCCAGTCATCACCATCTTTCACAGCAATTGTTTGCATGTTGCCAGCATCACTTCCTGTGTTTGGTTCGGTTAACCCCCATGCGCCAATAAATTCACCGCTTGCCAATTTTGGTAAATATTTTTTTTTCTGTTCTTCGTTTGCAAAACTTACAATATGATTGGTGCAAAGCGAATTATGTGCGGCAACTCCCAAGCCAATGGAGCCGCATACTTTCGAAATTTCCTGAATGATGGCACTGTACTCGAAATAACCTAAACCTGCTCCGCCATATTCGTGCGGTACCGTAATTCCCATCATTCCCAATTTGCCTAATTGCTTAAAAATATCGACAGGAAAAATTTGCGCTTCATCCCATTCCATAACATGAGGCTTAATAAATTGCTGTGCAAAATCTTTTGCTGTTTGCGCCACCTGCTTCGTTAATTCATCTACCTGAAAATTCATTGATTAATTTTTGTTTTTGTAAAACTAACAATTGTTAGTTTTACAAAAATAGAGTAATATTTTACATTACCAAATCATTTCACTTTTTATTGTGTTGCGAGAAAAGGAGAAATTTTTAGATATATTTCTTCGTTGATGAAAACTATTTTTTTTATATCCTCCACTTTTTGAAATAGCCCATGCTGATTGCGGTACATGACGATTGCCTTTGCAATTTCTCTGGATATGTGAGGATTTTTACTCAGCTCATAATCAGTGGCGGTATTAATATTTATTTTTCTGATAGTAGCTGATTCTATTTTAAAAAAGGGAATGATAAGTTGATAGATAGAATCAGTCATACCCCATGTTTGCCTTAATTGATTCATTTCAAAAAAGGCGCCTAATTTTTCTCTGTAATTAATAATGCGGTAAGGCAATGAATGACCAATGCCCGGTATTTGCATCAACTGATCGGCACTTGCAGTATTGATATCGAGCACTTCAATATTTTTTATTGTTGATGCTGAATTTTGCGAAAAAAATTTTTTTTGAGATGGATTAATAACGGCGTTGATTTTTGCAAATGGAATAATTCTGTCGGCATCATTTTTTTGCAAACCCCAAATTTTTCGTATGTCTTCGGGTTTATAAAATTTTCCGCCTTTGCTGCGATAATTTAAAATGGTTTTGATGGTTTTATCGGGAATGCCCAAACGTTTCCAGCCATCGACATCCAAAATGTTTGGATCAAATTCGAATAACTCAACTTTTTTCTCGGTTAAAATTAATGATTCGTCAACCGAATTATTAATTGAATCATTTGGCAAACTTTTTTGATGTGATTTTTTTAACTGCAATTGCAATTCTTCATCAACAATAGGTTTTGTTTTTTTTATCTCAAATAAGTAGGGTAGGGCAATAAAAAAAACAATCAGCAACAATAAAATAAATACGGCTGCCCTTTCTTTACGTGAGAAAGTAAAATAGTCTTTAATGACCCTTTTCATACATAACAATTTTGTTAAGTAATAAAAGGAGGTTATCCATGCAATTTTAAAGTTAATCCATCGTGAGCCAAACGGATATGTTGGGGCAAAATTTTATTTATGTCCTCATGCTTTCCTAACTGATGACTGATATGCGTAAAATAAACTTCTGGGGCTTCTAATTCCATTGATAATGCAACTGCTTCTTCCAAATTAAAATGCGAAATATGGTTGGCTTTTCGCAATGCATTCAACACCAAAATTTTTGAGCCTTTAATTTTTTCTTTCTCAGATTCATCGATCCGGTTTGCGTCTGTAATATAAGTAAAATCGTTCATTCGAAAACCAAACACCGGCATTTTTAAATGCCAGACCAAAATAGGGATGACATAAATATTGCCAATAAAGAAAGGGGTTTGATCGATTATATTCAGATGTATCTGTGGAATACCGGGATAAGTTTTATCGGCAAAGACATAATGATACTCGCGTTTCAAAGCTTCGATGGTTAAAGTATTCGCAAATACTTCCATTGGTTTTTGTTGCAGATAATTATAAGCCCTAACATCATCCAGTCCGGCAATATGATCTTTGTGCGGATGCGTAAATAAAACAGCGTCTAATTTTTTGTTATGAATCCGCAGCATCTGATAACGAAAATCGGGTGTGGTATCGATCACAAAGCTTGTTGTTGAAGATTCTACCAAAATACTGCTGCGTAATCGATTATCATTAGGATCGGATGAAGTACATACATCACAACCACATCCGATCATGGGAACACCGCTGCTGGTACCAGTTCCTAAAAATGTTATTTTTAAAGATGAAGAATGCACATGTAAAACTAACTCAAAAACCGATGCGATTTATCAAACAATTAATGCTGAATTTTTTACAACATCATCGTACAATTTTTGGCTTTCGTGCGTGAGTTTATCGAATTCGATATTGAGTTGAGGAATGATTTCGAGTAAAGTATTGATGCGGCCTTCAGTATCTAAAAATTTATTGAGTACCACAATTTTTCTTGCTTCCAATAAACACCATCCACTTTGAAAAGTGCCACGTTCGTAACGAACAACATATTCGGATTGATGTAAAATATCTTCTAATTTATCTAAATTATGTTGGGTGTATTTCATAAAATCGATTCTTTCAAACTGAGTCAAAGTTAAGCATGGTTTAGGTTTTGTTGATTTTGTTTTATCCACACTTGTTGTAAAAAAGATGAGTAATGAAATGAAAGTACAAGTGTGCGACACAACTGCAGCTTAATTAAAATACAAAAGTTGGTAACAAAAAATCATTTGCTTTCCATTTTAATGATCGGTACGATCATTTCTTCCAAACTGATACCACCATGCTGAAAACTATTTTTATAATAATTGGCGTAATGATTATAATTATTTGGATAACATAAATATTCATCGGTCTTTGCAAAAATAAAAGATGAATTTACGGTGGGCACCGGCAAACCCGCTTCACGAGGGTCTTTGAAGGCCAGCACTTCTTTGGGTTCGTAGTTTAAATTTCTACCATGTTTGTAGCGGAGATTGGTGGTAGTTTGTTTGTCGCCCACCACTTTGCAGGGTGTTTTTACACGCACGGTTCCATGATCGGTTGCAACAATCAATTTAATTTTTTTATCGGCTATTTTTTTCAATGCCTGATGCAAGGCGCTGTGTTCGAACCAGCTTTTTGTAACGCTGCGATAACTTGTTTCATCGCTGGCCAATTCTTTCAACACTTCCATTTCGGTGCGTGCATGGCTAAGCATATCAACAAAATTATAAACGATCACATTCAAATCATTGCTCAATAAATTATGAATATTACTTACTAAATTTTGTCCGTCAGAATGATTTGTAACTTTGGTATAACTTACTTTAATGTCATCTTTCTTTAAACGCTTTAATTGCGCTTTAAAAAATTCTTCTTCAAATAAATTCTTACCACCTTCATCTTCGTCATTCTTCCATTGTTCAGGAAATTGTTTTTCAATATCGATGGGCAGTAATCCACTGAAAATGGCGTTACGACTGTATTGCGTGGCAGTGGGCAAAATAGAATAAAATGTTTCCTCTTCTAATATCCTGAAACTTTCGGCAAAGATTGGTTGAATGGTTTTCCATTGGTCGTATCGCAAATTATCGATCAAAATAAAAAAGGTGGGGATATTTTTTTCTACGTGCGGCAATATTTTGAACTGCAATAAATTATGGCTCATGATGGGCGCTTCGGCACTTTTCGGATTCACCCATTTTGCATAATTCTTAGAAACGAATTTAAAAAACTCTGCGTTGGCTTCATCTTTTTGCGACGCAAATATTTCACGCATTTCGGGACTGTCACTTTTTTCCATTTCCAGTTCCCAGTAAACGATCTTTTTATAAATTTCCATCCATTGATTAAAATCGGGATCATCATTCAAAGCCATAAACAGATCGCGAAACTGTTGCTGATAAGCTGTTGTTGTTTTTTCGGCAACCAATCTTTTATTATCGATTATTTTTTTCAAACTCAGCCAAACCTGATTGGGGTTTACGGGCTTTAATAAATAATCGCTGATCTGGCTGCCAATCGCTTCATCCATCAAAGTTTCGGTTTCGTTTTTTGTAATTAAAACCACCGGGATATGTTGTTTAATTTCTTTGATCTTCGCCAAAGTTTGCAGTCCCGAAATGCCCGGCATGCTTTCATCCAGCAACACAACGTCGGCAAAATTATTTTTTACAAATTCAATCGCATCAAAACCATTATTAAAAGTAATCACCTCGTACCCTTTACTTTCTAAAAATAATTTTTGCGATTGCAAGCTTTCAATCTCATCATCAACCCAAATAATTTTTGCTATCGACATGATTTTTATTTTTTTGTTAACGCAATAGTATTTCATGGCATCACCTGTTGCGTCGTTCCAAAGGAATCCCTTTGGGACATACTTCAACGTTCAAAGCTATATGCAACAAGCCCCGAACTATCACCTATGAACCATGAACTATTTTCAAATTACAACAAACAATTTACGGGTAGAAATAAATTCAATAATGTAGTTATTTTTTCAGTTGAAACAGTTAAATAATATTTTCAAATTTATTCCATCCGCACACAAATAGTACATTTGATATAATGCTTTAACAAAGCAGCAACAAGTATGATCACCAAACGAAAAATAATTAATGATCCGGTATATGGGTTCATCACCATCAATCACCCGCTGATCTTTGAAATCATTGCCCATCCTTATTATCAGCGTTTGCGTCGTATTCATCAAATGGCATTGGCATATTTGGTTTATCCCGGTGCCGTGCATACCAGATTGCATCATTCACTTGGTGCCTATCATTTAATGGGCAATGCCATTAACGAATTAAGGGCAAAAGGAACCGAAATAACCGAGGAAGAAGAAATCGCTGCAAAGGCAGGGATTTTATTGCACGATGTTGGTCATGGTCCGTTTTCTCATGCGCTCGAAAATCAATTGTTACCCAATCTTCATCATGAAGATATCAGTTTGCAAATCATGAAAATGATGAATGAAGATCTGCATGGAAGATTGACAATGGCCATTGAAATTTTCACCAATCAATATCATAAAAAATTTTTGCATCAGCTCATCAGCGGGCAACTGGATGTTGACCGCATGGATTATTTAACACGCGACAGTTTTTTTACGGGTGTAAGCGAAGGTGTGATTGGCTACGACCGAATTATAAAAATGTTAGTGGTAAATAATGGCAAATTGATGGTAGAAGAAAAGGGAATTTACAGTATCGAGAAATTTTTAGTGGCAAGACGACAAATGTATTGGCAGGTGTATCTGCATAAAACTGTTTTAGCTGCCGAAAAAATGTTGGTGAATATTTTAAAACGTATTAGAGAAATAAGTAAAAATGGAATTGATGAATTAAAAACCGGAGGCGCAACAGATTTTTTTTTGTATCAATTTAATGGAGAAATGAACAGAGAAACATTAGATAAATTTTGCGAATTAGATGATATCGATTTTTCGTTTGCAGTAAAACGGTGGAGCCGTCATTCCGATTTTGTGTTGAGCGAATTATGTAAACGTTTGTTAAATCGGCAATTATTAAAAATTCATTTACAATCCGAACCGTTTGATGAAAAAGAAGTTTCAAAAAAAATGATTGAAGTTGCTAAACAGTTAAACATTAGTGTAAATGATGCGTCTTATTTTGTTTTTACAGGAGAAGCCAATAATACGATGTACAAAACAGAAGACGAAAGAATTAATATTTTATTCAAAGACGGATCGGTCAAAGACATTTCGGCCGTTGATAATCCGCTTATTCATCAAACAATATCATCGCCAATTAAAAAATTTTACATTTGCAGCGTCAGTTAATTTGTAATGATGATTTATTCGTGATTGGCGATGAATATCAGATAAAAAAAAGTATATGCAATTTACCGCAGCTCATATAGCATTGCTCATTAATGGGAAGATAGAAGGAGATGCATCTGTGACCGTTTCTTCTTTTGGTAAAATAGAAGAAGCTCAACAAGGAGAATTGGCATTTTTAGCCAATCCAAAATATGAAGAACATCTTTATTCAACCAATGCTTCGGTGATATTAATAAATGACGATTTAGAATTAAGACAAAACATTAAGGCTACACTTATCCGTGTGCCTGATGCTTATTCGGCATTTGCAACTTTACTTACAAAATATCAGGAAATAGCAACACAGCAGTTAACAGGTATTCAGCAACCATGTTATATTGCTTCAACTGCAAAGTTGGGCGAAAATATTTTTATTGCTGCTTTCTCTTACATTGGCGAAAATGTTGTAATAGGCAATAATGTAAAATTGTTTGCCGGTGTGTTTCTGGGTGATAATGTTATACTTGGCGACAATATCATTTTGCATCCCGGTGTAAAAATTTATCACGACTGCATTATCGGAAATAATGTGATTATTCATGCAGGAACTGTGATCGGCAGCGATGGTTTTGGCTTTGCACCTTTGGCAGATGGTTCGTTCAAAAAAATCCCTCAGATAGGAAATGTAATTATTGAAGATTTTGTGGAGATTGGTGCTAATACAACAATTGATCGTGCTACAATGGGTTCGACAATTATAAAAGCCGGAGCAAAATTAGATAACCTTATTCAAATCGCTCATAATGTAGAAATAGGTAATAACACTGTGATCGCAGCACAGGCTGGCGTTAGCGGCAGTACAAAATTGGGCAGTAATGTGATGTTGGGTGGACAAGCAGGCATTGTCGGACACATTTTTATTGCTGATGGAAGCAAAATAAATGCACAAAGCGGTGTTACAAAATCTATAAAAGCAAATAATACAACCGTTACGGGGACTCCGGCTTATGATTATACTGCAGCATTGCGAAGTCAGGCAACTGTTCGTAAACTGCCCGAATTAGAAAAAAAAATATTGGAATTAGAAAAATTAGTACAGCTATTATTAGCCGAAAGAATTGTAGATGAAGGCTAATTTTCCAAATAAAGATTCTTTAATCTATTTTTGCCGAATTATTTTCTGAAAGTACAAGTGAACATAACAAATGCTAAGTAAAGCAACTCGCTTAATAAATATTTTAAGAATGGATATTAATTTTAATCCCGACAAACAGCACACACTCGGCAGTTCAATCAGTATCAGCGGCACTGGTTTGCACACCGGTGTCTTAGTTGATATGACTTTAAAACCTTCTCATCCGGGTTTTGGTATTCAATTTCAAAGAATCGATCTGCCCAATCAACCATTGATCAAAGCTGATTGCGATTTAGTAACCGATACCTCACGAGGCACCACTTTGCAGGTTGGCGATGCAAAAGTGAGTACGATCGAACATGTATTGGCTGCCATGGTTGGAATGGGTATCGATAATGTTTTGATTGAATTGAACGGACCCGAAGTTCCGATTATTGACGGTAGCTCTGAACCTTTCGTTGAATTAATTGAACAAGCTGGTGTTGTTGAACAGGAAGCAGCTAAAGCGTGGTATAGTTTGGATGATAATATTTATCATTATGACGAAACCAAACGTGTTGAAATGGTTGCCCTGCCCGCACTTGACTACCAAATAACAACCTTAATAGATTTTAATAGTCCGGTTCTAGGAACACAACATGCAGGACTAAAAACAATAAAAGACTTTAAAGCCGAGATCGCTCCATGCAGGACTTTTTGTTTTTTGCATGAATTGGAAATGTTGCTGGATCATGATCTGATTAAAGGAGGCGATATTAATAATGCTATTGTTGTGGTTGACAAGCCGGTTAACAATGAAGAGATGAGCCGCCTGGCAAAAGCATTCAAACGCGATAAAATTGAAGTGAAGAGTGAAGGTTATTTAAATAATTTAGAATTACGTTTTCCAAACGAACCTGCACGACATAAATTATTGGATGTAATAGGTGACCTTGCCTTAATTGGTTATCCCATCAAAGCGAGGATCATTGCCAACCGCCCCGGACACAGCACCAATGTTGAGTTTGCTAAGAAAATAAAACAGTACATCAAAAAAAATAAACACACCAAAGATGTGCCTGTTTATGATCCAACAGTTCCGCCTGTTTTCAATTTAGAAAAAATTGAAAAAACATTACCGCATCGGTTTCCGTTTTTATTGGTTGATAAAATAACCGAGCTCACCGATAAAAAAATCGTTGGGATTAAAAACGTAACCTTTAATGAATGGTTTTTTCAGGGGCACTTCCCAAATAATCCCGTGATGCCGGGCGTTCTGCAAATTGAAGCATTGGCACAAACCGGTGGCATATTATGTATCAATGCCATGCCCGAAGGACAATATGATACATATTTTTTAAAGATCGATAATTGTAAATTTAAAATGAAAGTAGTTCCGGGTGATACAATGATTTTAAAAATGGAACTTATTTCACCGATTCGAAGGGGAATTTGCGAAATGAAAGGAACCGTTTATGTTGGAGGCAAGTTGGCAACTGAAGCCGATTTGGTTGCTCAGGTTGTAAAAAGAACTTAAAATCTAAAATATCCTTAATAATTATATTTTTGCAAAGCCAGATAAAATCTGGCATCTTTTTTATCGCTATTAATGTTTATGCAAACAATAGTAGCCTCAAAACCAAAAAGCAGGATGACTCATCCATACACTTACATAGATCCCAATGCAAGAATTGCACCTAATGTAAAGATCGATCCATTTACAGTAATTCATGGCGATGTACAAATTGGTGAAGGAACCTGGATTGGAAGTAATGTTACCATCATGGATGGAACTAAGATTGGAAAAAATTGCCGCATTTTTCCAGGTGCAGTATTGGGCGCTATTCCGCAGGATTTAAAATTTGCCGGTGAAAAAACCAGCGCTGTAATCGGAGATAATACCACTATCCGCGAATTTGTTACCATCAATCGCGGAACCGAAGAAAAAGGTAAAACCAAGGTTGGCAATAACTGTTTGATCATGGCTTATAGTCATATTGCGCATGATTGTATTGTAGGTAATCATTGCATCATCAGTAACAGTGTCCAAATGGCAGGACATGTGATCATGGGCGATTGGGCCTGGATCGCCGGTGTGAGTGCTGTTCATCAATTTGTGCATATCGGTCAGCATTCGTATATCGCAGGAGGAAGCTTGGTAAGTAAGGATGTTCCTCCGTACATTAAAGCAGTTCGTACCCCTTTAAGTTATGGCGGTGTGAACAGCATTGGCTTAAAACGCAGAGGTTTTGAATTACAAAAGATCAATCATATCCTCGATATTTACCGCATCATTTTTAATAAAGGATTAAACGTTTCTCAGGCACTTGAATTTATTGAAGAGGAATTGCCTGCAAGCGATGAACGCGATGAGATCGTAAGTTTTATCCGCGACAGCGGAAGGGGGATCATTAAACGCTACACCAAAGGTGGCGGTGACGATGAATAAATTTCATATTACAAATCAAATTTTTTATGACGATTCAATTGACTGATGCCGGCAAACGTTTTAACCGGGATTGGATATTTCGTCATGTTAATTTTACTTTTCACAAAGGAAGATCTTATGCCATCACCGGTCCCAACGGCAGTGGCAAAAGCACTTTGCTGCAATCCATTGCTTCAAGCATGAATGTTAGCGAAGGAAATATTCAATACGCAATTGATACTATAAAAATATCGGAAGAAAATATTTATCAGCACGTTTCCATTGCAGCACCTTATCTTGAAGTGATCGAAGAAATGAGCGCCAAAGAATTTTTATTATTTCACGCATCGTTCAAACCATTGCTTTCTTCTGTAACTATTGATGAAATAATAAAAATAATCGGGTTAGAAAAAACTGCCGATAAACAGATACGTTATTTTTCTTCGGGGATGAAACAAAGAATAAAATTAGCTCAGGCTGTTTTTAGTGATGCGAACATTTTATTATTAGATGAACCCTGCACCAATTTGGATGCAACAGGTTATGCGTTGTATCATCAGCTCATTAAAAATTATTGCAACGATAAATTAATTATTGTCAGCAGCAATGATGAAAATGAAATGGATTTTTGTGAAGAGAAAATTTCGATAATGGATTACAAATAAATTGCTCAATGATTTGATGCAGTACAAGAGTGCGACGCAACGGTAGCTTCATTTTTATTCAACAGCTTGCTACAAAAAAATCTTATTCATCTTTTTTAATCCTGTGCATCGTAGTTTATCTCCTGCTCGCAATCAACAAATTCAGATCGGTAAATTTTAAATCGAATTTCTGGCTGATATAAAAATCCGTCAGAGCGCCTTTAAATAAATAAATGCCTTCGCGTAA
>JAGWPQ010000116.1 GCA_028877045.1 Bacteroidota bacterium
ATAAGGGATTAATAGATGTAATTGAAAATGGATCTCCCGAATTATTCAGGAATGCTATGAGAAACCACTTAGAGAATCACTTTGGAAGATTATTTAATTTATAATTATTATTAAAATTTATTTTTGAAGTTAATTAATCAGTAATGATTAAAGTATTCTTCGCAGTTGAGTAAACGAGAAATAGAGGTTAAATAAAATCTTTTGATTAATCCCTTTTCTTATGTTTATTATGAAAGCTCATTTATACATATATTAAAACAGCCATCTTACAAAAGCTTCCATAGCAGCATATTTGGTCAATCCCAATTCGGCGTAAAGCTTAGCTGTATTGGCATTGCGGTCTTCGGCACGTTGCCAGAATTCGCGACTGTCGGTTCCCTGGAACGGAACCATATCTTTTTGTGATTGATGAATAAATATGCCGAATCTTTTTTTCATTACTTGATCGGGGCTCATCGGTATGGCCATTTCTATTTCGGCCAGATCCCATTCTTGCCATGCACCTTTGTATAACTAAACCCAGCAATCTTTTATCCATTTATCGCCTCCTGATTTTAAGCGGCGCATACTTTCGAAAACAATATCCAGACAAACTTTATGCGTGCCATGCGGATCGGCCAGATCGCCGGCGCAATATATCTGATGCGGTTTTAATTTTTCGAGTAATTCCATGGTGATGCCTCTTGCAAAAGATCTTTATAATTGGGGAGGCAATTTAGGTATAGCTACTTTACACGGACAATGGTGGAGGCTTTTTAGTTCAATGTTTTTGCACAGTGGCATTCTGCATATATTATTCAATATGTATGCACTATTATTTATCGGAATATTTTTAGAACCGTTGTTAGGTAAAAAATTGTTTTTAATTGTGTATGTATGTACCGGTGTAATAGCCGGTCTTGCAAGCATTTACCGGCATGATCTAAAAGTCAGTGTTGGTGCGTCGGGTGCTATTTTTGGACTATATGGCGTCTTTCTTGCTTTACTCACCACTAAATATATTGATAAGAAAAGCAGACGGGGGCTTCTTCAAAGCATTTTGCTTTTTGTATTTTATACCTTGGTTTCCGGAATGAAACCCGGAATTGATAATGCAGCGCATATTGGCGGGTTATTGAGTGGATTGATATTTGGATACACATTTTATTTTTTTCATTCCATTCAAAAAAGTGAAATCATTTCTGCTGTACCGATCACAGGATCCACTTTAATTCTTTTTTTATTGGTTTTGATATTTGTTAAGCCGCATGCAGTGCCAACATTAGATCGCTCTAAAGGATATGTCAAAAACAATAATCTTCGCTATTCAGAAAATCAGGCATTGTCTGTAAGAGCTGATTTTAATAAAAAAACAAAAGAAGCAAAATTAAAAGCACTTGAGAACATTGCAGAACCGGCATGGGAAAATTGTAAAAATATTGTCGATAGTATTGCTAATTCTTCTCCCCTTTTCAAAAGTGTTTCTTTTCAAAAAATAGGGCTTATGAAAAGGTATTATGCTGCAAGAATTTCAGAAAAT
>JAGWPQ010000117.1 GCA_028877045.1 Bacteroidota bacterium
AGAAATACATTTCGAAAGAACAGAGATTATTCGATATTCTGGTTTATCATTCTTTGGGGAGTGAATGTTGCCGATGCCACTGTTTTTGCGCATTTGAAAGACTTTGATGTAAGCGATGATTTAACCATGCATATTCAGCCCAACATAAATCCCATGACCAAAACTCCCGAAATTGGTTTTGTATTTAATTTAAAAAACACGCCGAAGCGACCAAAGAATATTGCACGTTAATTTAAGAGAATTGTTTTACTTTGATTTTGTACAAAATAAATTATTTTAAATATTTATAATTTTTTGAGATGAAAATTGCATTGATCGGTTATGGCAAAATGGGAAAAGTAATTGAAGAAATTGCTATTGCAAACCAACACGAAATTGTTTTGAAGATCGATATCAATAATGCCGATGAGTTTACACAGGAAAATATTTCCAAGGCCGATGTTGCCATAGAATTTACCGGGCCGCACAGCGCTTTCGGCAACGTAATTAAATGTTTGCAGTTTGGCATTCCGGTTGTTTGCGGATCAACAGGATGGTTGGAAAAATTTGATGAAGCAAAAGAAATTTGCAAACAAAATAATGGCACATTAATTTACTCGAGCAATTACAGCATAGGTGTAAACTTGTTTTTTGAATTGAATACTTACCTCGCCAAATTAATGAGCAAGCATCCCGATTATGAAGTATCGTTAAAAGAAATTCATCACACGCAAAAAAAAGATGCGCCCAGCGGAACCGCTATAACCCTCGCAGAGCAAGTATTGCAGCAAATCACTTCAAAAAAGAATTGGGTAAATCAGTCAAGCGATAACAAAGAAGAATTAGAAATTATTTCCGAAAGAATTGATCCGGCACCCGGCACCCACAGCATAAAATATCATTCCGATATTGACGATATCGAGATCATTCACACAGCCCATAACCGTAAAGGTTTTGGCGGCGGTGCAGTATTGGCTGCTGAATTTGCTGTTTCCCGAAAAGGAATTTATTCGATGAAAGATGTGTTGGGGTTATAAATTGTATTTCAAGAATTAAATTTTGCTTCCTTTCAAAAATTAAAAATGTTATAAAGAACCATCAAAAATTAGGTACTTTAGACCCACGATTTCAGTAACTAAAGCAATTATCATTCTTCCTGAAAATAAATTTTTACTAACCTGCTTAATATAAACTGCTATGTTATCAAAAAAAACACAGTATGCACTCAAGGCTCTGATCTATTTGGCTGAAAAGGGTTCTGAAGGACCGGTATTGATCTCCGAAATTTCGAAGAAGAAAAAAATCCCATTAAAATTTTTAGAAAATATTTTATTGGAATTAAAAAATGCAGGCATACTGGGCAGTAAAAAAGGAAAAGGCGGCGGTTATTTTTTTGTTTTACCACCTGCTAAAATTAAACTGGCAAAAGTGATGCGGTTGATCGAAGGCCCCATCGCCTTAATGCCCTGCGTCAGTTTAAATTTTTATGAAAAATGCAAAAACTGCGAAGAAAAAAAATGCGGTATCAACAGAGTGATGATTCAGGTAAGAGATTCGATGTTAAGCATTTTAGAAAATAAAACCGTTGCCGATATTTCGAATTTATAGTTCCTTCCCGCCTATCTCTTAAATAAAAAATTATTTTAAATTATCTAACATATCGGCAGTCATTAATTGTAAATTAAAATCCTGTTGCCAGTTCCAATCATTTCTTGCGATAGTATCATCAATACTTTGCGGCCAGCTATTGGCAATGTTTTGACGATAATCGGGTTTGTATGAAATAGTGAAATCAGGAATATGTTGCTGAATGGATGCCGCGATTTCTTTGGGCGAAAAACTCATTCCCGAAATATTATACGAAGTATGAATGGATATATTTTGCGCCGGAGCCTCCATTAATTCGATGGTTGCTTTAATGGCATCGGGCATATACATCATGGGTAAATAAGTATCTTCTTTTAAAAAGCATTCGTATTTTTTATTTTCTAATGCCTCATAAAAAATCTCAACAGCATAATCGGTTGTGCCGCCACCGGGTGCCGATTTATAACTGATCAATCCGGGATAACGTAAGCTGCGCACATCAACTCCCCATCGCTGGTAATAATAATTACACCAAAATTCTCCGGCATATTTACTGATGCCGTAAACAGTACTTGGTTCAATGATGGTTTGTTGCGGACAATTTATTTTGGGTGATGTGGGTCCGAATACAGCAATGGAAGATGGCCAATAAACTTTAAGTAATTTTTCTTCGCGGGCAATATCCAGCACGTTTAAAAGTCCCTGCATATTCAGATTCCAGGCAAGATTAGGATTCTTCTCTCCCGTTGCAGAAAGTATTGCTGCCAATAAATAGATCTGCGTGACATTCTGACGAATGACTTGCACATGCAGCATTTCTTTATTCA
>JAGWPQ010000015.1 GCA_028877045.1 Bacteroidota bacterium
GCCAATATGGCATCTATCACATCTTTCAACTTAAATAATAAACTAAACACAAATGCAACACCGCCTAAAAACAATAAAGAAATATGCGGAAAATGTTTGGTGGGATGCAGTTTTGCAAACACTTTAAAAAATGCACCATCGCTTGCCGCGGCATAAGGAATACGGCTGTAACCCAGTGTTGCAGAAAACACCGAAGCAAATGCAACCCATAAAATCAAAATGGTTGCAATGTTGGCAAAGCCTGGTCCGGCAAGAGTTTGCACAAATTCGCTCACCACAAATTTACTTTCCTGGATTTGATGCAATGGTAAAACTGAAGCCACACTAACATTCATCAGCAAATACAAAACAGCAATACCTGCAATAGAAATAAACATGCTGCGCGGAATATTTTTTTGCGGATCAATTATTTCGCCGCCGAGATGACAAACATTATAATATCCCAAATAGCTGTACACCGTTTTTACACTTGCAAAACCAATGGCAGCAGCAAATGCATGATTTAATTCCAATCCGTTGTTAATGTTTTTTATTGGTGCTAAAAAATTTCCATGCCATAATCCGCCACTTATGATCCATGCCATGGTTATTAAAACACCGGTCCATAAAAACACCGAAATTTTTCCGATGGTTTCTATTTTCCGGTACAGCAATAAAACAATCATTAACACAACAGTTCCGCTGACAACTTTGGTAGAAAATGTATCGAGGTGAACTAAATATCCTGCATATTGTGCAAAGCCAATTGCCGCAGAAGCTATGACCAGCGGGGCTTGTATCATTGTTTGCCACACAAATAAAAAGCTCATCAGCTTGCCGTATTTTTCACCGAAACCTGCTTTTAAAAAATTATAACTGCCTCCTGCCAATGGATATGCCGAACCTAACTGACTCCACACATTTGCATCGATCACAGATAAAACTGCACCCGCGATCCATGCATATAAAAACCAGGGACCGTTCATTGTTTGTGCAACAATACTAAGCACAACAAACGGACCGATGCCCACCATGTCGGTCATGTTAATGGCAGTTGCCTGCAATAAACCAATTCTTCTTTCTAATTTTATTTCATTCATCAGTGGCTACAAAATAAGTCTTTTCTTTGTTGTAAAGTGCAAGCAAATATGGCAACACATTTTTCAACAATTGACTGGGCAAAAAATGCTAATATTTATGAAGTAAATATTCGACAATATACTGCCGAAGGAACATTCATTGCCTTCGCAAAACATTTGCCCAGACTGAAAGATATGGGTGTTGAAATTTTATGGCTGATGCCTGTTACACCCGTTAGTTATGAAATCCGGCAGGGAACATTGGGCAGTTATTATGCCTGCAGCAGTTATACCAAAATCAATCCCGAATACGGAACATTGCATGATTTTAAATCACTTTTGAGAGAAGCACACCAGTTGGGTTTTAAAATTATTATCGATTGGGTGGCCAATCATACCGGATGGGATCATCACTGGACAAAAGAACATCCCGATTGGTACATGAAAGATGCCGAAGGAAATTTTACTGAAGAAAATGGATGGCATGATGTGATCGATCTGAATTATGATGTGAAAGAAATGCGACTGGCAATGATCGATGCAATGAAATATTGGATCACTGAATGTGATATTGATGGTTTTCGTTGCGACATGGCTCATCTGGTACCGCTTGATTTTTGGGAAGAAGCAAGAACTGCATGCGAAGCAATAAAAAAATTATTCTGGCTGGCCGAATGCGAAGTGGTGCAATACCACGATGTGTTTGATGTTAGTTATGCATGGACATGGATGCATACCACTGAAAAGTTTGTAAAAGAAAATGCTTCGCTGAATGATGTAAGAAATGTGTTGCACGATTATTCGCAATATCCGCAGGGTTCACAAAAAATGTTTTTTACTTCTAATCACGATGAAAACAGCTGGAACGGGACTGAATATGAAAAATATGGCGATGCCGCGAAAGCCTTTGCTGTATTCACTTGTGTGTGGCAGGGAATGCCGCTGATCTACAGCGGACAGGAATTGCCCAACTTTAAAAGGCTAAAATTTTTTGATAAGGATCTGATAGAATGGAATGCAAATATTGCATTGCACAATTTTTATAAAACATTATTAGGTCTCCGTAAAAATAAAGCGATTGCAGAGGGAGAAACATTTATTCTTCCAACCAACAATGATGGCTTGATGGCTTTCATCCGCAAAAAAGAAAACGATGTAGTGCTGGTTTTATTGAATCTTTCTGCCGAAGAAAAAATACACATTGAAGTTGAACACGAATGGCTGAACGGTTCATTTCAAAATATATTCTCCGAACTAATCTTTTCTTTCAAGCAAAAAGAATCTTTCGAATTAATGGGAAATGATTTTTTGGTGTACAGGAAATGTTAATCAATTGTAGATACTCAATCTGTTTGTAGTTCTTTGTTTGACATATTAGTATTTATCGTTTTGTTAAAAAAGAAAGGGATAAACAGTTTTAACAGTCTGCAGATTGTATTGCTAAATAATTTCATGCAAAATATTCTGCTATGAAAACTTATTTGCAAAATTTAGGCATTCTTTCAACCAGTTTTATTTTAGTTTTTTCTTCCTGCAGA
The DNA here is from genome assembly GCA_028877045.1 of Bacteroidota bacterium. Classification (GTDB taxonomy): domain Bacteria; phylum Bacteroidota; class Bacteroidia; order Chitinophagales; family Chitinophagaceae; genus CAIQDX01. Next base: position 2,597 of record JAGWPQ010000015.1, read on the forward strand.
CCTAGTCCGCCAATACCGAATGTTGGAGGTAACTGGGTACAACGTTTTAATATCAGTGGCTTGCCGCGAAACGGTGCCAGCAGTTGGGTAATTGGCGATACGGGATATATTGTTGGTGGATATAACAGTAAAGGCGATTCTTGTTTATCAGATCTATGGCAATTCGACCCTGTTAAAAACACATGGATACAAAAAGCATATTTCCCGGGCACTGCACGACAATCGGGTGTTGGTTTTGTTATTGGTACAAATGGATATTATGCTACCGGTTATAATTCTAAAACAAATCAAATTTTTCAGGATTGCTGGCAATATAATTCTTCAACAAATACTTGGGCAAAGATGAGTGACTTGCCAAATATTATTTTTACAGGAAGTGGTGCAAGATATGATGCTGTTGCATTTGCCATTGGTAATTATGGTTATGTTGGAACGGGATATGATGGTAATAACTACTTAAATGATTTTTGGAAATTTGATCCTGTTTCGAATTCATGGACTGCAATAACCAACAGCCCGCTTATTAAAAGAAGTGGAGCTGTTGCATTTACTTCTTACAATGATAGTACTGCTTATATTGTTACCGGATCAAATAATGGTACTGAATTAAATGATTTCTGGAGTTACAACCCAACAAGCGGTTGGCATAAACTAAGAGATATTTCTAACACAAATGCAGATACTTATGATGATAGTTATACCGATATTATAAGAGATCATTGTGTTGCATTAGTAGAGCCGATTAATGGTATGTGGAAAGCGTATATTACGACAGGAGAAAATGGATCACTCACTAGTAAAACATGGGAATATGATTTTGCTACGGATTTATGGTCACCAAAAACTTCTTATGAACGTACACCGAGACAAGGAGCTGTAAGTTGGAGTTTTATAAATTTGAAAAAAGGTTATGTTGGCACGGGGAGAACTGCCACATCATCTGTAGATGATTATGATGAATGGTTTCCTGCAGAAAATTATAATGCAAACGATTAAAATTGAACAAACAATTATTTAATTTTTTCCATCAGCAAATCGCTGTACGAGCAATTTTCATAATCAGATTTATTCAATCCAAAAAAATTAAAA
>JAGWPQ010000118.1 GCA_028877045.1 Bacteroidota bacterium
CTTTTATGCTGCAAGTAATTACGAATGCTTATGTAGCCTTACAAAAGCGTTTAAGTGCTATTCCGCATTTAACCGTAGATGAACGCTATCAACATTTATTGCAACAATACCCTACATTACCAAACAGAGTGCCACAACACATGATTGCTGCTTATTTGGGCATTACACCCGAAACATTAAGTAGGGTACGTAAGCGCTTACAACAGCCAAAATAAATTTGCCTGCATTGTTGCTTATCTTGATTCAAATCAACGTTTTTTATTGCTTTTTGTCATTGTACCCAAACTATGGTTGGGGTAGTTTTGCAGGGTTATAATTGTAACAACTACTTTTATTTTTTTTGAAATACAAGTGTAGCTGTAACAATTCATTCTTATAAGCATATTCATAAAACCAAACCAATTAAACAATGAAAAAAATGTTCGTAGCAGCGTTGCTTTTATTACAATCGGTTGCTTTTGCACAAACAACCTGGAAGAATGATAAAGCACATTCTAAACTCACTTTTACCGTTACCCATTTAATGGTATCGGATGTAGATGGCTTATTTAAAAATTTCGACGTAACCATACAAGCATCAAAACCCGATTTTAGTGATGCTGTATTTTGCTTTCAACAAGTTAAAATATTCATTACTTATTTTTTCTGCTATTCCGCTTTCGGCCATTGGTGGTGTATTTGCATTGTGGACAAGGGGAATGCCATTCAGCATTTCGGCGGGTGTTGGATTCATTGCATTATTTGGTGTAGCGGTATTGAACGGTATTGTGTTGATCAGTGAAATGAATCGGTTGAGGCACGATGGTGTTAAAGATCTGCATCAGGTTATTTTCCAGGCAACACAGGTACGGTTACGTCCGGTGCTGATGACCGCGGCAGTAGCATCCTTAGGTTTTATGCCGATGGCATTAAGTCATGGTGCAGGCGCCGAAGTGCAACGGCCATTGGCAACAGTTGTTATTGGCGGATTGGTAACAGCAACCATTTTAACCTTACTGGTTTTGCCATCATTGTATTTATTATTTGAAAGAAAGAAAAAAAGAATTCCTAAGATGAAAAATATTGTAACTGTAATTATTCTTTTGATCATTTCTTCTGCAACATTTGGTCAAACACAAACAAAAAAAATAAGTTTGAAAGAATTGACCGAAACAGCAATGAATAATGCACAGTCAATTAAAGTGAGTTTGTTGCAGGAAAAATATTATCAAACATTGAAAGGAAGTGCAGGCGAATTGCCCAAAACACAGGTCAGCACGGAGTTTGGTAACTACAACAGTTTATTTTTCGATTCAAGGTTCGGCATTACGCAAAGTTTTGCAACGGCCGGATTTTATAAAAAGCAAAGTAATCTTTTGGAATCGTATTTTAAAACTGCAACAGCACAAACTTTAATTCAGAAAGCCGAGTTAAAGAAGTTGATCGAGCAATTGTATATCGAACTTCAGTTTTTGTATGCAAAGCAACAGGTGTTGCAAAACTTAGACGGCATTTACAGCAGTTATCAAAAAATTGCAAAGATCAGGTTTGAAAAGGGCGAAAGTAATTTACTGGAGAAAACAACACTCGATAATCAGGCGGCACAAAATCAGTTGATGTTGCAAATGCTGCAATCAGATATACATTCTGTTCAATTGCAAATTTCGGTTGTATTGCAGAATGATATTTTGATCGAGCCGGCAGATACTTTTGACGGAACAAGAAAATTATTTGATCAGGCTTTATTAAAAGATCATCCTTATTTAAAATTTTATCAGCAACAGCAATTGCAATCTGCCGCACAAACAGAATTGGAAAAAGCAAGACTGAAACCCGAATTTTTTGCAGGGTATAATAATCAATCCATCATAGGATGGCAATTGAATAAGGATAAAACAGAAACATATTATGCCGGTGGAAACCGTTTCTCGTCGGTATCAGCAGGTATTAGTGTTCCCATATTTAATAAAGCAATAAAAGCAAAAATACAGGCGGCAAAAGTAAACGAACAGGTAAGCAGTGCCTCATTCGATCTGATGCATCAAAACCTGCAAAGCCGCTTACTGAAAGTATTTCAGGACTATGATAAATTTTGCAACGCCGTGCAGTATTTTGGCGGCAAAGGCTTACTTGAATCGAATACCATCATTAAAACGGCTGATCTGAATTATAGAAACGGGCAGATCAATTATATCGAATGGGCAACTTTATTTCATCAGGCTTTTGCTATTCAGTTGGAATATGTGAATGCTTTGCGTGAACAACATCTTGCCGAATCAGAGATCAATTATTTATTACAAAACAATTAATTAAACAGCGATGAAAAAAATAGTATTCGTCTTCATCATTTTTCCAATAATCTTTTCCTGCAAAAGCAAAGAGACAAAAGAAGTTGTTGCCGAAAAGAAAACAGTGAATGAAAATTGGGTAGTGCTTACAAACGAACAGATCAAAAATGCCGATATTGTAATTGGTACGCCCGAAACAAAAAATATTCATACCAGTATAACGGTCAGCGGTCATGTAGATGTACCGCCGCAAAGCCTTATCAGCATTAGTTTTCCGATGGGTGGATATTTAAAACGTTTTGACCTTCTGTTGGGGACAAGCGTTAAAAAAGGAGAAGCTTTGGCAGTGATGGAAGATCAAAGTTATATTCAGTTGCAACAGGATTATTTAACAGCAAAAACAAGAATGGAATATTTAAGTGCCGATGTGCAACGTCAAAAAGAATTGAGTGAGAATGAAGCTGCAAGCAAAAAAAATTATCAGCTGGTATTGAGCGAATTTAAAACGCAGCAGGTTTTAATGAAAGCATTGGAAGAAAAATTGCTGATGATCGGCATCCGTCCTGAGAAATTAAGCGTGAATAATATTTCGCGTACGGTGAATTTAATATCACCTATTACAGGTTATGTTTCCAAGATAAATGTAAATGTTGGAAAATATGTTAATCCTGCCGATGTATTGTTTGAATTAGTGAATCCATCGGATATTCATGTGGCGATGACAGTATTTGAAAAAGATATCGACCTGTTTAAAAAGGGTGTAAAAGGAAAGGTTGCGTTGGCTGATAAACCCGATAAACCATTGGATGTTGAAGTAATTCTTGTTACAAAAAATATCAATGAGAACAGAACCGGCACTATTCATTGTCATTTCGAGAACATGAATACGAATGTATTGCCGGGTATGTTTTTAACCGGGACATTTGAATTAAGTAATATATCGGCAACTGTTGTTCCGGAAGATGCAGTATTGCGCTATGCAGGTAAGCAATATATTTTTATTGCCAATGCCAATAATCAATTTGAATTAAAGGAAATTGAAACAGGAGGTAAAGAAAAAGGATTCATTGAGATCAAACCACAGCCGAATGTTGATTGGTTGCAGCAAAAAGTTGTTGTTAAAAATGCGTATGCACTGTTAGGTAAATTAAAAAATAAAATAACAGATTAAGTTTTTTCTTTGTTGACCGTTGATTGGTGTCCGGTATTAATTTATCGGGCACTTTTTTTATGCCAAACAATTTTTCGTCCGGCTAAGACTTTAAAAACAAATTTATCAGTAGCATTTGTTAAGCCAAAGCCAGGACCAATATTTAATTCCCAATTATCGTTATTCAACATATCATACGCTAAAAATAGGGCATGGTTTTGTTGAGGTAATTTATCAAACTGATTAATGGGGCCCATACTTCCATAATATTCAAATCCAAGATTTGCATTTTTAAAAAATGTATAAGCAGCTTTTATATTTGGTTCGAATGATGGGGCGGCATATTGATTTATTCCTTTTAAAGAAATGCCCAGTGTTGGATTAACAGAAACGTATAGTTTTTTCCATTGTTTATCGATGATGGGACGTAACTCTACACTCCAGGTATCGGGAGAATAGGACTGATCCTGATAACCTATTTCTGCCGACATACTTAAACCTACAGGTAATTTCCACTTTTCAGGTGCGGCAATCCGTGGACGTATATGCGAGCCAATTACTTTATATCCGTATTCTGAAGTGTAATTAGTAAACAGGTAAAAACCAATTTCGAAATTATCTGTAATGCCTTGCGTAATTTCTATCGTTTCATGTAATGCATGATTAGAAGGAATAACACCATCAATCATGTTTTTCTCTCCATTAAAAGTATAATTACTATGCAATTCAAAAATGGAGGTTCCTTTTGCCTGTGTTTCGGCACCATAAACCTGAATCTCATAATTATCTTGTGAGAAAACTATTTGAGATGAAAATAAAAAAAGAAAGAATAATAATTTTCTCATGTGCTTTAAAAGTGAAGCATAAAAGAAACCATAATTAAATTGATAATGTTTTGAAAGTGGGAATTATTTCTCAAAATATACATGACTGGCACCAACCCATTCTTTGTCTTTGTTATAACGAACACCAATCATTTTGCCTTTACTTAATCTTGCCAAATTAAAAGTTGCTACAGGCCTTGCAGCACCATCTTTCCAGAAATAAAAAATTCTGATCTCAGCTTTTGCAGGTATATCGGGGGTTTCAACAACATCTGCATATTTTACTTTTCGTTGCAATATCCAGTTATGTGCATCTTTTACATTGGTAATATCTTCAGGCTTTATATCAATCACCACTCCTTGTCCCGCAAAAGAAAACAATGGTTTTAAAACATAATTTTCAAGATCGGCAGGCAATTCTTTTATTTCATCCAGAAAAGTTGTTTGTGGAACATAAGGATGCTGTATAAAAGGCAATGTGTATTTGCTGATGCGATAAAACCAGTTGGGATGCGGCACCCATTCAACATCTAAATCTATTTCAAATATTTTCCCTTTCTCCTGCATTTTGTCAGATTGCTGGTGCAGTTCATCAAAAATAATGCGGTTATAAATTCTTTGTATTTCGATTTTTCTGTTATCTTTCTTATAAAATAATTTTTTGCCTTCTAAAATCAATTCACTCAAACAAACGATCGGTATGCCTATATAATCTTCGGTGCAATAAAAATCGATCCTTGTTTTTTGTTCGTGCGGAAAGAGTTCTAATAAAATAACATTTTCCGTTTGATGATCTTTTACAATGATCTCTTTCAGTAATTGCACATACGATTCTTTATTGAGCTCATTAAAAAAAGCAGAATAGTTTTCAGGGATTATAAAATATTTTTTCAGCATTTCGTCCATCAAAACCTGAAAACAAAACATGGTAGGAAAGCCCTGCATTTCTATTAGTTGTGGTTCCAATTCGCCTTTATCGTTTTCACAAATACCAAAATCGAATGCGATGAAATGAGAGAAATTATTTTCGTTGGGTACTTTTATTTTTTCAGGGATCGCATTTTTTGTGATGGCCGAAAAGTTGGGTTGTGTAATCACATCCACAATACTTTCGCAGGCGGATAAAATTTTATTTTTGAATTCCTTATCAACAAATACAGGTGTTTCGGCCACACGAAAGTCAATGGCATCAGGATGTTTCCTATTTAATTCGGTTAAAAAGTTTTCGTATTTCTCTTTTGTAAAATTTTCATTGAACCTCTTTCTTAATTCAGGAACCATATTTTGTCCGTTTTATCGGGGATTGAAAATAATAAAATAACAGGTAATAAAAGATTAATAAATTAATATCAGTTCGGATAAGAATAATTTATTGAAGAAAAGTATAGCACACAGATAAGGCAGATGAAACAGATACTCGCTGATATTTTTCTTTATTCGTAAA
>JAGWPQ010000119.1 GCA_028877045.1 Bacteroidota bacterium
ATTTGCCATCGTTCGTCCCGATGAATTAATATTAAAAAATCTCGGTAACGAAAAACAAACGCCGTTCATTACAAAATTAGATATGGAATTAGCAGCCATCGAAAAAGGCGGCTACGAACATTTCATGTTGAAAGAAATCAATGAACAGCCCGAAACTATTCACGATTGTTTAAGAGGAAGATTATTACCAGAAAGCGGACAAATAATAATGAGTGGTGTTGATGATCATTTGGAAGCATTGAAGAATGCGAACCGAATGGTGATCGTTGCCTGCGGAACCAGCTGGCATGCGGGTTTGATCGCAGAGTATGTAATTGAAGAATTATGCCGCATTCCTGTTGAAGTTGAATATGCAAGCGAGTTTCGCTACCGCAATCCTGTTGTAAATAAAGGCGATGTTATTATTGCCATTTCGCAAAGCGGTGAAACTGCCGATACTTTAGTTGCATTGGGAAGTGCCAAAGAAAAAGGTGCATTTATTTTTGGTGTGGTGAATGCAGTGGGCAGCAGCATTGCGCGTTTAAGCGATGCAGGTGCATACTCGCATGCCGGTCCAGAAATTGGTGTGGCGAGTACAAAAGCATTCACCGGACAATTAGCCGTTTTAATTATGATGGCTTTAAAGATTGGTTATGCAAAAGGAACAATCAACGAAGACAGATATATTGATCTGATGAAAGAATTAGAAGCGGTTCCGGAAAAAGTAAAAAGTATTTTAACTGATACTTCGAATATTAAACGCATTGCCGAAAAATATAAAGACGCACACGACTTTTTATTTTTAGGAAGAGGATATAATTTTCCGATTGCACTGGAAGGTGCATTAAAATTAAAAGAGATCTCTTACATACATGCCGAAGGTTATCCTGCAGCCGAAATGAAACACGGACCCATTGCTTTGGTTGATGATTCATTGCCTGTTGTTTTTGTTGCGACAAAAGATTCGTACTACGAAAAAATTGTAAGCAACGTGCAGGAAATAAAAGCACGCAAAGGAAAAGTGATTGCCGTTGCAACCGAAGCCGATGCTGTCATTCCAAACATGGCCGATGATGTGATGTTTGTTCCTGATGCCGATGAGATCATTGCACCGTTATTAAGTGTGGTGCCTTTGCAATTATTAAGTTATTATGTTGGTGTTGCAAAAGGATTTGATGTTGATAAACCAAGAAATTTGGCGAAGAGCGTTACTGTTGAATAAGAACGTGAATCGTAAATCGTTAGTCGCAGGTAAAGTACAATGCGGTTCCTCAACTTGCGATTCACGACTAACGATTAACGTTGCTCAATAAATTTCCGAACGCTGAAGTGTGCGACGCAACAGTCGATGCCATAAAAAACTACTGCTTGTTCAATAAAAATAAAAACTAATGCCTCAAAATATTATTAAGAAGATCCCGATCGATTCTTTAGGTTATGGTTTTATTTCGGAAGAATATATTCCGAAAGGACGTGATGAATATTATTTGCGTGAAATACAGGACAGGAGCGGCATTGAGTACCGTCAGCTTACCGCTTACGAAATAGAAGCATTGGTACGCAACCGCAACACAAGCGACGATTGGAATATGATCCTGGTATCGGATGCATTCAATCCCGAGCTTGTAAAAAACTGTAAATTTTTTGGATTGGTACGCATTGGAAAATTAGAACCATATTGTTTAAGTTTCTCGGATCTGAAAACACCGGTTGGTTTATATAATTCAACCATCATCAGTTGCGACTTCGGCGATAATGTTGTTATCGATAACGTAAATTATTTATCGCATTATATCATTGGCAACGAAGTGATCATTGCCAACGTGAACGAATTGGTAACTACCAATCACACAAAATTTGGTAATGGTATTATTAAAGAAGGTGAAAAAGAAGACGTAAGAATTTGGTTGGAGATATGCAATGAAAACGGCGGCCGTAAAGTAATTCCGTTTAATGGCATGTTACCGGGTGATGCATTTTTGTGGAGCAAATACAGAGATGATGATGCATTGCTGCAAAAATTCAAAGAATTTACCGAAGCAGAATTTAAACCTCAACGTGGTTTTTACGGAAAGGTTGGCGACAGAACCGTAATTAAAAATTGTTCGATCATTAAAGATGTCTGGATTGGAACAGATGCGTATATAAAAGGCGCTAATAAATTAAAAAACCTGACCATTAATTCAGGTGCTGAAGGCAAAACACAAATTGGTGAAGGTTGCGAATTGGTAAACGGCATCATTGGTTTTGGTTGCACGATATTTTATGGTGTGAAAGCAGTTCGTTTTATTATGGCCTCGCA
>JAGWPQ010000120.1 GCA_028877045.1 Bacteroidota bacterium
ATGATGGCAAACATTGCAACGATGGCAGCCCACCAAAATTTATGATTCAATATTTTTAAAAGGATCTTCATTTATTTTTTTAATAAATTTCTTTGTGTGATGAGCAGAAATAAAAATATCACTCCCATAAAATAAATCACATCTCTTGTATCGATCACACCGCGACTAACACTTCGGTAATGAAAATTCAATCCCAGCATTTCGATATAATAATCCCAACCCGATTTAAAAACAGGCAGTTTGCTTATTGCATCGAAACCGCTGTATAAAATAAAACATACAAATGCGGCAACAATAAATGCAACAACCGTGTTATTGGTAAAACTGCTGAAACACAGTCCCACAGCCACATACACAGCAGCAATCAATATCAGTCCGAAATAACTTCCAATGGTTGCGCCAACATCAATGCCGCCGGTGCTGCTTAATTGTTGTAACGAAACAGCGTAAATTATTGTTGGCAACAATGCAGTAATTACAATTATGGATGCACCAAAAAATTTGCCCCACACAATTTGCGATGGCTTAAGCGGTAATGTTTTTAATGTTTCGAATGTGCCTTGTTTGTATTCGTCGGCAAAGCTGCGCATAGTAATGGTTGGCACTAAAAATAAAAGTATCAGCGGAGCAATTTCAAAAAAATTATTCAGCGAAGCATAACCAAAGTTCAGCAAACTTGTATCGGGAAAAACAAAAAGAAATAATCCGTTCAGCAATAAAAAAATAATGATCGCAATATAACCGGTAAGGCTGTTGAAAAATTGTTGCCATTCTTTTTTACAGATCATCCACATGCTTCAAAACTAAGGCATAGTTTGTTTATGAGCAACAGGCTTATATTTTGTTTAACGAACTGCAGAATAAGAATGAGGCTGTAGTTGCGTCGCACACTTGTATATTCTGTTCTTTATTCAACTTTCATTTCATCAAATAAAAAACCCTGTTACTTTTCAGCAACAGGGTGTAAATTATTATTCACCAAAGTTCACAAACTAAACAGCAAAACTTTCTCCGCAACCACAACTTCTGCTGGCATTGGGATTATTAAAATAAAATCCTTTGCCATTCAATCCGTCGGAAAAATCCAATTCGGTATTTACTAAATATAAAAAGCTTTTCAGATCGGTCACCACTTTCACGCCATTGTCCTCAAACACCTGATCCATGGGCTTTTGTTCATTATCGAAATCCAATTTATAACTCAAGCCGCTGCAGCCGCCGCCCACAACACCAACACGTAAAAAATAAGTTGGGTCATCGGCAATACCGGCATCAAGCATCAGTTGTTTAACTTTTGCCTTAGCCTTATCACTCACATAAATTGCATTGTCGGTTGCAACTGTTGTACTCATAAATTAATGAATAGCTTTTTCTTCAAATACTAATTCTTCCAAACCATTTTTCTTGCGGTAATCGTTGATCGCCGCTTTAATTGCATCTTCGGCTAAAACAGAGCAATGGATCTTTACCGGCGGAAGATTTAATTCTTCCACAATATCCATATTATCTATGGTTGCAGCAACATCAATAGTTTTTCCTTTCAACCATTCGGTTGCCAACGATGAAGATGCAATGGCAGAGCCGCATCCAAATGTCTTGAATTTGGCATCTTTGATAATTCCGGTAGCATCATCAACTTCAATCTGCAGGCGCATTACATCGCCGCATTCGGGTGCACCAACTAAACCGGTACCAACATTTTTGCTGGCTTTATCCAAAGTACCAACGTTTTTTGGATTGCTGTAATGATCGATAACTTTTTCTGAGTATGCCATAACAATTTGAAATTTAAGATTTATAATTTACGATTTATTTTTTCCGAATGACAACAAATCGTAAATCGTCATTCGTAAATTTTAAAATAATTTAATGGTGTGCCCATTCAATATTATTCATATCAATTCCTTCTTTGAACATTTCCCA
>JAGWPQ010000121.1 GCA_028877045.1 Bacteroidota bacterium
AGGGTTCAATTTCTTTTTGCCAGTTATTTGGTTTTGTTATTTGCTGAATTGTTTTTAAAAATTCATTGAATGGTAATTCAAATATTTGTTCGCTGTTGGTAATACCCAATAATTTATCTAAATGGTTTTTCCCGTCAGGATTAACATTGGTAGGGTAAGGCCGCCATTCGAAATGTTGCGGATATAAACTTTTGATCAGTTTAATAAATAACAAACCTGTAAAAACAGATTGATAGGATGGGATATGCGATAACTCAAATTTTACACAATTACATTTTTCATTTGGATATTTATTGTGCAGTGCAGTAAAATTTATAGGTTCTGTTTTAACATCATCAATATTTAATTTATTAAAGATCGTTGAAACTTCCCGCGCATCCATCCATGGTGCACCGGCTATTTGAAAAGACAATTCCGTTCCTCTGCCTTCGCTGATGTTTGTTGCTTCCAGTAAACCTAATCCCGGATATAATAAAGCCGCTTCAAAATTTTTTATGGCAGGAGATGTGGGAACAAAATCGATTTTCCAATCGGGGTGAAATGAAGCCCTGTTCCAGTTTTGGCATTTTATTATTTCGAGATTTGCATGAATATTTTTTGTTTCATTAAAATACAAAGCCAGTTCGCCAATGGTGCAACTATGTCTGATCGGAATATCCCATCTGCCGATAAATGAACTGCAATTTGTTTCATCTAACATAGGTCCTTCGGCAAGAGATAAATTTCCTGATATGGGATTGGGACGGTCGAGAATGATTAATTTTTTATTTTGTTTGCTGCAAGCTTCCAGCATATAAGTCATCGTCCATAAATACGTGTAAAATCGGCAACCTATATCCGGAATATCAAACAAAACAATATCACTTAAATCATCTTCGGCGGGCGCCAGCTTTTCGTTGTATAAACTGATGAAAGGTAATTGCGTTAACACATCAATGCCATCGTTCATTCTGATGCCATCGGCACCCTGCACATTTAACCCGTGCTCGGGCGAAAATAATTTAACAATGTTAAAACCTGCTCCCAGTAAGGATTTTCGCGATGATACTAATTTATTTGTTGTAGCAGCATGATTGGTGACTAAGCCAATGTGCTGTTGCTTCCATGGTGGATCCTGACGTAATAAAATATTTGTTCCAAAAAAAATCATATTATTGTTTTGATATTCTTTCGAAATCGTTGGCATGGTTTTGGAAAGTTAATCAATAAATTAAAAAAGTATCGTTATGAAAAAGAACCTTTTGATAATTTGTATGTTGATCGCTTTTTCGTTTGTAAATAAAATAAATGCGCAAGTGAGAGTGAATTTGAATGTAAATATCGGAAATCAGCCTTGCTGGGGACCAACAGGCTATGATCATGCAGAATATTATTATTTGCCGGATATAGAATGTTATTACAATGTTCCGCGCCACAGATTTGTTTATATGGATGATGGCAGATGGATATTTTCAGCTTCATTGCCACCCATGTATAGTTCTTATGATTTAAGCAGAGGTTATAAAGTGGTGATGAACGAACCGCAGCCATATCTGCATTTTGATCAGGACCGAGATCGTTACAGCAGGTATAGAAATTATCAGGAAAGACAGGAAGTAATTCATGAAAGTAATGATGAGCGATACAGACGTCATTGGGATGATAAACGTTATGGATACGAAAAATGGAACAGAGGCGGCGATCACCGGGATGGCGAACATCACGATCGTGATTGATAATTATAAAAATCGTTTGAGGAACTTATGAAAATGAGTTCCTTTTTTTATTTATGTATTATTAGAAAAATTCAGTTTGCTTTTTAGTTGTTCCACCACATTAAAAATAATCGGGCAACGATCATAATGCATAAAAGTTGTAAATAATCTTTCCTTAAAATCGGGCAGGTGCATGGCAGGAAATTCGCGGCAACCGCTGAAACGATTTTCATAAACCGTGCATTTGTTATTGTTTAAAAAATGGCAGGGCATTTTATTCATGATCATCATGCCGTTGCTTCCTTTTTCAACATATTGTTCATCAAAATTATTTCTTGTTAGCTGCAAATGACCGGACAGTTTGTCGGCTTCTTCGTTGGTAATATTGATCATTAATGTTTTGCAGCAATTGCCGCAGTTGCTGCAATCAATTTGTGCCGAAATGCTTTCGGTTAACGGATGAACAATGCCATCAACCGCTTTGCCATCAAGGGTTTTGAGAAATGAAATGAAATTATCGTTCTCGGTTTGTTTTGCAGCAGCTAAGCCTGCAATGGAGGATAAATTAATTTCTAAATATGGTGGGTGGGTGCTGATCTTGCAAATGTAATTGAATGTTACAAACATATTTTCGCAGATGTTTTATCCACATTGTGGATGAATTTGTAGAAAAAAGAAAAATGATTAGCACTTTGTGGTAGTTAGATTTGCGGGTTGGGATGGATTAATGAGTGAATGAATTGTTGAATAATGATATGAACGTTGAAGAGTGCGACGCAACCGGTGCTTAATAGCAGCACTAAAGCTTAGTACAAAATTTTTTTAACAATGGTCTGTGAACCATGAACTATGAACTAAACTATGGCTGAAATAAAACAAACAAATTATACCGAAGACGATATCAGGAGCCTTGACTGGAAAGAACATATTCGTTTGCGTCCCGGCATGTACATTGGCAAATTGGGCGATGGCAGTGCCCCCGATGACGGTATTTATGTGCTGATGAAAGAGATCATCGATAACTGTATCGATGAACATACCATGGGTTATGGCAAGCATGTTGATATTGTTGTGGAAGGAAAAAATGTTTCTATACGTGATTATGGTCGCGGCATTCCGTTGGGCAAAGTGGTGGATGTGGTAAGCAAAATAAATACCGGCGCAAAGTACGACAGCAACGCGTTTCAGAAGAGTGTGGGTTTGAATGGTGTGGGTTCTAAGGCAGTGAATGCGCTGAGCAGTTATTTTAAAGTAACATCTTTCCGCGATGGCAAAGAAAAGACCGCAGAATTTGAAAGAGGCTTTTTAATAAAAGAAAATAAAGAAACAAAGACCACTGAAGAAAATGGCACGCAGATAAATTTTATTGCAGACGAAACTGTTTTTAAAAATTATCATTACCGCAACGAATTTATTGATGCGCAGCTTTGGAACTATTGTTATTTGAATGCCGGGCTGGTTATTAATTTCAACAACAAACGTTATGTAAGTAAAAATGGTTTGCTGGATCTGTTGCAGCATAAAACCAATCCTGATGAATTGCGTTATCCGATTGTACATTTAAAAGGAGAGGATATTGAAGTTGCCATTTCGCACAACAACGATTATGGTGAAGATATTTTTTCGTTTGTGAACGGACAGTACACCACGCAGGGCGGTACGCATCAGCAGGCATTCAGGGAAGCGTATGTAAAAGTGGTTCGTGATTTTTTTAAGAAAGATTACGATGCATCGGATATCCGCACCAGCATTGTGGCTGCGGTTTCGGTTCGTGTGCAGGAACCGGTGTTCGAATCGCAAACAAAAACAAAATTGGGTTCGCAATATGTGTATGAAGGCGGCCCTTCGATGAAAAAATTCATTGAAGAATTTTTATTGAAGGAATTAGATAATTTTTTGCACCGCAATCCAACTGTTGCCGATGCTTTGAAAAAAAGAATCGAGCAAAACGAACGCGAAAGAAAAGAATTAGCCGGTATAAAAAAATTAGCTAACGAAAGAGCCAAGAAAGCAAATCTTCATAATAAAAAATTACGCGATTGCCGTGTGCATTTTAATGATGAACCGCCATCGAAAAATAAAGATGAGTTTATTGTGTTGCAAAACAACAGCACCATTTTTATTACCGAAGGCGATAGCGCCAGTGGCTCGATAACAAAGTCACGAAACGTAGATACACAGTCGGTTTTCAGTTTGCGTGGTAAACCTTTGAACAGCTTTGGCTTAACAAAAAAAGTGGTGTATGAGAACGAAGAATTTAATTTATTGCAACATGCGTTGAACATTGAAGATGGTCTGGAAGGCTTGCGCTACAACAATATTGTGATTGCTACCGATGCCGATGTGGATGGCATGCATATCCGTTTGTTGCTGATGACTTTCTTTCTGCAATTTTTTCCCGACCTGGTAAAGAAAGGTCACGTGTATATTTTAGAAACGCCTTTGTTTCGCGTACGCAATAAACAGGAAACGATTTATTGTTATGATGAAACAGAAAAACAGGAAGCTGTTAAAAAATTAGGAAGCAAACCTGAGATCACGAGGTTTAAAGGTTTGGGTGAGATCAGTCCCGAAGAATTTGGAAAATTCATTGGCGACGATATGCGAACTTCTTTGGTTCATTTAAAAGAAGGTGATCATATTCAACAGTTGTTAGAATATTATATGGGCAAGAACACACCGCAGCGGCAGGATTTTATTATTGAGAATTTAAGAGTTGAATTGGATCTTATAGAAAACAATTAGTAATTAAAAATTAATAATTAATAATTGAAGGAAAACAATATTATACTTGAAAAGAGTTTTCAATTTTCATTGAGGATATTGAAATTGTTTCAACATTTACGGGAACAAAAAGTTGAAAGGGATTTGTGTACTCAATTATTAAGAAGTGGAACTTCAATTGGAGCTAATGTTGAAGAAGCTGTTGGAGGTTCATCGAGAAAAGATTTTATTCATAAACTTGAAATTTCATATAGAGAAGCAAGAGAAACAAGATATTGGCTGAGACTATTAAAAGAAGGAGAGTTGCTGGACGAAAAATTTGCAATTTCATTTATCGCTGATTGCGATGAAATTATCAAAATTCTTTCAGCAATTATTAATTCATCCAAGGGCAATAATTCTTAATTACTAATTTTTAATTCTTAATTAATAAAATGATACACATTGTTTTTGAAACAGCAAACATTGATGCATTAAGCAAAGCATTTGAATTGGATGAAAGTCTGAAAGGCGATATCATTGAAATAAAAGATGATTATGCGGTTGGTCCCGTGATTGATATTTATGATGAATACGGTTATCAGCAACGCAGGGATTGGTGGAAAGAATTATTGCAGCATTCACCTCACGAAGAACAATTAAATATTGTAGATGATAAATTAACGGTTCATCATTTATTAAAACGGTTGGATGAACCCTTTGAAGAAGCTCAAGTTGACAAACAAGAAGAGGTTTGGATCTGGATGGGACAAAATCAACATGATGTTTGCGGATACTATTGGTTGATGAGTCAACTAAAAAATTATCAGGGGAGAATTCAGGTTTTGTATTTGAATAATCTGCCGTTCATTAATGAGAAAGGAAATATTTTTTATCCTACGCATTTGTATGAGATACAGCCCAAAGAATTTTTGAAAGCAAAAAAATTAGCGCGGCAAATTACGTTGAGTGAATTTGAATTGGATCCTGATGAATGGAAAAAATTATGTAACGAAAATGCAGTGGTAAGAATTTTAGAAGGCGGTAAAAAAATTGTGGGCAAAGAAGAATCGTTTTATGATAAAGATGTGCTGAGTGGCGTTACTGCTGAGTTTCAGAAGCTGTCGAAAGTATTGCATACTATTTTTTCTAAAATAAAGATCCAGACCGGTGATGTGTTTTTAGTTTGGCGAATTAAAAAATTAATGGAAGAAGGAAAAATAGAAATGCAGGGCGATTGGGAAAAAGGTTGGAAAGAAATTGAAATTAAATTAGCTGTTGTTGCTGAATAAAGTGCTGAACGTTGAAGTGTGCGACGCAACGAAGTTTAATAGAAATACAAAAGCTCGTAACAAAATAATTACAGAAAGTGGCGAAAGAAAAAATTGATAATAAAGTTTACGAAAACGAAAGCGGTGTGCAGGGCCAATATAAAAATTGGTTCCTGGAATATGCGTCGTATGTTATTTTAGAACGTGCTGTGCCTGCTGTGGAAGATGGGCTGAAACCCGTGCAGCGCCGCATTTTGCACGCAATGAAAGAAATGGATGATGGCCGTTTTAATAAAGTGGCCAACATCATTGGTCAGTCGATGCAATACCATCCGCATGGCGATGCAAGCATTGGCGATGCGTTGGTAAACCTTGGACAAAAAGATTTATTGATCGATACACAAGGTAACTGGGGCGATTCGAGAACAGGCGATGAAGCAGCTGCACCGCGTTACATTGAAGCACGTTTATCGAAGTTTGCACTGGAAGTTGCATTCAATGCAAAAACAACCGAATGGCAATTAAGTTACGACGGAAGAAAAAACGAACCCGTTGTATTGCCAATGAAATTTCCATTGTTATTGGCACAGGGTGCCGATGGCATTGCAGTAGGATTATCAACAAAAATTTTACCACATAATTTTTGCGAAATAATTGATGCATCGATAAAATATTTGAAAGGAAGAAAGTTTGAATTGTATCCCGATTTTCAAACAGGCGGAATGGTTGATGTTACCAATTATAATGATGGCGAACGCGGCGGTAAAATTAAAGTGCGATGCAGGATAGAAGAACTCGATAAAAAATCACTGATCATACGCGATGTGCCTTACGGGGTAACGGTTTCGCAGCTTTGTGAAAGTATCACCAAAGCCAACGATAACGGCAAAATAAAAATTAAAAAGCTTACAGAATTTACCGGTGCAAATATTGAAATACAGGTTGATCTGGCTGCCGGTATTTCGCCCGATATAACCATTGATGCATTGTATGCTTTTACCGATTGCGAAGTAAGCATTTCGCCCAATGCCTGCATTATCGAAGATCATAAACCACGATTTGTTGGTGCAACTGAATTATTAAAATCGAGCGTTGACAAAACAAAAAAATTATTGCAACGCGAATTAGAAATTAAGTTAGGTGAGTTAGAAGATAAATGGCATTATACTTCATTGGAAAAAATATTCTTCGAAGAAAAAATTTATAAAGAATTAGAAAAGAAATACGATACATGGGATAAAGTGTTGCAGGCAATCGAAAATGCTTTTGCTCCTTTCAGAAAATTATTTAAACGAGATATTGTTCGTGAAGATGTGTTGAAGCTGACAGAAAAACCTGTTCGCCGGATTTATAAATTGGATATTGATGAACTGAATGAACAGATAAA